>JBFIJN010000004.1:0-60489 GCA_041600735.1 Nannocystaceae bacterium | reverse complement strand
GCGCCGTGCGATCGTCCTCGCCCGCACGGCGCGATGGTAGCAGGCCCGCGCAAAGCAAAGGCCCCGCGCGCCAAGGAGCATGCGGGGCCCGTTGCAAGGGCGTGAGCCAGCGGGGCTCGGGCGCGGCGTCAGTCGCTCTTGGACAGCTCGTCGAGCTTCTTCTGCAGGGTGGCGATGACGTTGTCCATGCCGCCCGCCACGTAGAGCTTGTTGATCTCGTACTTGTAATTCTTCGCGAGGCTCACGCCCTCGGTGATGATGTCGCGGGCATGCCACTTGCCGTCGACCTTGTGCATCACGTAGCTGATCTGCACGACCTGAGTCTTGCCCTCGGTGTCCTCGAAGGTGACCTTGGTGTCGACCTTGGTGGCCTTCTCGCGGACCTCCTCGCCGAGGTACTCGACGGTGCCGCGGTTCTTGGCCTTGATGCGCTTCAAGTAGTTCTCGCGGATGAGCTGGGTGAGCAGCGTCTTGAACTCGTCGCAGCGCTCGCCGCAGGCCTCTGCGTAGCGCGAGGGGCCGCCGAGCGCGGCCTTGGCGATCCAGTCGTAGTCGAGGAGCGCGTCGACTTCCGCTTGGATCTTGGAGGTGTCGGCCTTCGCATCGACGAGCGCGGTCACATCCGCGTGCGACTGCTTGAAGGCATCGAGTGCACCTGCGCCCCCTTCGGCGAGCACGACGGCGGGGAGCAACAGCGCAATGCTGAGGGAGAAGGCGGCGATGGTCTTGCGCATGGATTGGCTTTCGGGAGGGGCCAGGAGAATAGATGGCCGGCCTCGTCGCGGGGGCAACAGACGGGGTCCTGGTGCGCAGTATTCACGCCCCAGGAAGGGCCCAAGTGGGCGAGATCACTGGGCGGTCGCGCCCTTGGGCTCCTTGGCGGCGGGCTCGGGGGGCGTGGGCGGAGCGCTCTGCGCAATGAGCGACGTCCCCGTGGCGCGGGCTAGACGCGCGATGGCTTCATTGTGATCGTGGATCGCCTCCGCGGCCTCGAAGCGCTTCTTGTACCAGTCGCCGAGCGCCCGCAGCAGCTTGTCCGTGTCGCCACCCCCGACCATGTCGCGCTGCTCGAGCGAGACGACCAGCTGCCACGAGAGCTCGGTGGCGCGGCGGCTCATCGCGATGCGCTCGTCCGCCTCCACCACGTCCTCGTAGGCACGCGCGACATCCTGGCCCAGGAACAGGTTGGCCGCGTCGCGCTGGTACTCCTGCGCGCGCAGGTCGGCCCTCGCTTTCTGAAGGTCGAACGCGCGGTTGTGGAAGTCCCAGCGCCAGCGCATCGCGAGCGCGGCGGTGATGCGCGAGTAGTTGAACCGGTCTTGGTAGTAGAGGCGGTTCATGTCGGTGTCGACCGCGTTGGAGACGGCGAACCCAACCCCCACCGCGAGCCCGAGATCGGGCAAGAAGCCGGAGCGGGCCAGCTTCTCCTGGGCCTGGCGCGCTTCGATCGCGGCCCGGGCCATGTGCGCCTCGGGACGCTCGCGGATTGCGATGTCACGATACTCGGCCAGGGTGCGCAGCCCGCCGTCGACGATGAACGGCTCCATGCCGCCCTCGCGCACGTCGAAGCCCGGGGGCGCGGCGCTGCCGGCCAGGTCCCACAGCGCGGACAGAGCCAGCGCCTCCGCGCGTAGCGCCGCCCGCATCTTCTGCTCGACGTCGATCTCGGCGAGCTCGACCTTGATGAGGTCGTTGGGATCGCGACTGGGGTTGCCGGCGTCCGCGTCGACGTCCCAGTCGTCGCCGGCGTTCTCGCCCCCGAGGTCCTTCTCGACGCGGGTCCGGGCCTTGTCGACCACGCCCTTGGCATCGCGCAGGATCGCCTTGCTCTCGCGTGCGAGCAGCAGCGCGGTGTGAGCCTGCATGACGAGCTTGATGCTCTCTTGCTGGACCTGCGCCTTCTCGAGCTTGGCGAGCGCGACCCCGGCCTTGGCGAGGCGCTTGGTGTGCTTGATCTTGCCGAACGTGTAGAGCGGGAACACGGCGTCGGCATCGAGGCCCACGCGCACGCCGGCGCGCGCGAGCTGGCTGAAGTAGCCCTTCACGGTGGTGAGGTCGAGATCGTCGCCGGTGACCGGACGGCACCACTGGAACTGGAATTGATCGCCCGCGACGGGGGCACCGGTGTCGATGAAGCTGGCATCCACCGCGAGGTCGTCGCACTGGATGTTGGCGCCGGGGGTGAGCGTGGCCACGGTCTCGATGATCGGCACCCAGGCGAAGTCGGCCTTGCGCGCCTGGGCCTTCATGGCCGCGATCTTCTCGTCGGCGGCGAGCACCAGCGGGTTCTGCAGCGCGTAGCGGATGATCTGGTCGCGCGAGAGCGAGGGGACGCCGGAGGGGCGCGGGCCGTACGGGTCGAGGCGCTCGGCGGTGGGAAGCTCGAACGCGGAGCGGCGATCGCTGGCGCGGCGCGGTGCATCGGCCGAGGCCGCCGGCTTGGCGACGGGCGTGGGGGGTGCCGCGGACGCGGTGCGGAGGTCCGCGCCCAGGAGCGCCAGACCCGTGATCCCAAGCGCGAGTCGACCGAAGCGAGCGCGGGTCCATGGGCGCGGGAGGGGCACGGGGCTGACGTAACCCGCCCGCTCCCGGCGATCAAGCGACGTGGGTCCCATCGCTTGCGTGCGTCGATCCGGGTTGCCATGGTGGGGGCCGTGACGGTCCGCTACGCAGTGCTCGACGAGATCCCCGGCCAGGCCCGCGCACGGCTGCGCTTGCACGGTCCCGACGTGCGCCGGTTCCTGCAAGGCACGCTCTCGGCCGAGCTGGCCGGGGTGAAGCCGGGGCAGGCCGTGGCTGCCGCCCTGTGCACGGTGAAGGGCAAGCTCGTCAGCGAGCTGGTGCTGCTGCCGGGGGCCAGCGACGACGATGTGCATGCGCTGGTGCCCGTCGAGCTGGCGGAGCGGCTGCTCGAGCACTTCGATCGCCACATCATCATGGACGACGTCGAGGTCGAGTCGCTGGGGGCGGTGACGGCTGCGGTGGCCTGGGACGACGCGAGCGACGAGCCGCCCGTGGTGGCCGGGGAGTGCGAGGCGTTCGCGACTCGGCACCCCGCGCCGGGTCGCTTGCTGGTGGGCACGGCCGCGGCCGTGAAGGCTGCGCTCGCGGGGTTCGAAGCGGCGGGGCTCGACGGCTGGACGGCGCATCGCATCGCCACGGCCTCGCCCGCGTGGGGGCACGAGCTGCACGAGGGGTTCTTCCCGCCCGAGGTCGGCTTCGTCTACGCGGTGAGCTACGACAAGGGCTGCTTCCTCGGGCAGGAGCCGCTGGCGCGGATCCATGCGCGGGGGCAGGTCAACCGCGTGATGGTGCGGGTCCATGCCTCGCGGGCGCCGAGCGGGCCGCGGGTGCTCGCGTCCGACGATCGCGAGAACGCGGGGCAGTGGACCACGTGGGTCGCGGGAGCGGACGGGGTCGATGGGCTCGCGGTCGTGCGAAGGGCGGTGGCGGAGCCGGGCGCGGTGCTGCGCACGGTGGAGGACGAGCCGGTGGTCGTCGAGGTGCGCAGCGGGCCGCTCGGCGACGACCCCGGCATCGGCGGCCGTGGCAAGGCGGGCGTGGTCGAGCTCGGCCGACGCTGAGCCGCGCGGGCGAGGTACCCGCGGCGATCACACGCCGAATGCGTGCTGACGCCGCGCGTCCTCGAGCACCGCGGCGGCGGCATCGTGACCGCTCTGGCAGGCCGACTCGATCGTCGCGGGCAGGCCGGTGCGCACCCAGTCGCCGCCGAGCAGCAGGCCCGGCACCGGGCTGCGCGTGGCGGGCCGCCACTGCGAGGTGCCGGCGGCGTGGCTGATGGTCGCCCGGTGCTCCTTGATGATCTTGTGCGCGTGCACCTGCACCGGTCGATCGGGGAAGTAGCGGCGTAGCTCGCTCTTGGCCAGATCGAGCAGCGTGGACGGTCGGTCGTCGACCAGCCCGCGCGCGCCCGAGATCGTGCAATTGATGAGCACGCGTCCCTCGTCGTGGGCCTCGATCTGGCTGCGATCGAACAGCCAGTGGAGCGGGCTGCCGATGAGCCCGAGGAACGGCACGTCGCGGAACGGGCTGCGATCGAGCACCAGCCAGATGTTGATGATCGGCGAGACGGTGAGCTTGGCGACGTCTTGGAACACCGGGTGGCGCCGGGCCGCCTCGGGCAGCGCGTCGAGCAGCGGGCGCGGGGGCACGGTGGAGATGACGGTACGGGTCTCGATGCGCCGACCCGAGCGCAGCAGCACCGCGCTCACGCCATCGCCATCGACCTCGATTGCGCGCATCGGCTGGCCGAGCTCGAGCTGGGCGCCCCGCTGCCGCAGGTGCTCGATCGCGTCGTGGACGTAGAGGCGCGAGAGCGGCACGCGCGGCACGCCCAGGCGGGAATCGTCGCGGGTGCCGAGGAACGCTCGATCGAGCACTGCCACCAGCATCGCGGCCGAGGCCACGAGCGGATCGTCGTTGAGCACGCCCCAGATCAACGGATCCCAGAATGCGTTGCGGATCCCCTGGGTCTGGCCGAGGCGCCGCAGCCAGTCGTCGCAGGTCTCGTTGTCGTCGGGGCGCGCGGCCTCGTGGCGCAGCATCATGCCGGCGCGGAGCGCCGAGGCCTTGTGCAGCAGGCCCACGCCGCGCATCGACGCGAGGCCGGCCGCGAGGTGCAGCGGCGCGGGCAGGGCGGGGCAGCGCAGGCGCACGCGTCCGCCCCCGGGCTTGACCATGTCGATGGCGAGGTTGCGCTGGAAGCTGATCCCGCCCTCGTTGCCGATCGCGCGCAGGAACGCGAGGGTCTCGCGGTAGCAGCCCATCATCAGGTGCTGGCCGTTGTCGAGCTCGAGGCCGGTGCCGGCGTGCTGGAAGGAGCGCGAGCGCCCGCCGCCGCCGCCGGTGGCCTCGACGATGATCACGCGGCGCCCGGCGCCGATGAGGCGCACCGCGGCCGAGAGCCCGGCAAACCCGGCCCCCACGATCACCACCGGGGGCTCCGCCGCGGGTCCGCGCGAGGCCGCGTCGCTGCCGTCCTTCGCACGCTTGGTGGTGCGCCGATCGTCGGAGCCGTCCATGATTCCTACCAAGGCAAGCCCGAGCGGGCGAGGGCGAGCGCGGCAACCTTGAGCTTGTCGCGGCGACGCAGCGCAGGCCGGCGGGTGAAGACGTTGAAGTTGCGCGCGCGGATCTCATCGAGGATCCGGTGATAGGTGCGGCCCATGATCTCCGCGGGCAGCAGCGCGCGCACGTTGGCGTGGCGCAGCGCGTCCCAGGCCCGCCGATACTCGCGCTCGGCTGCGTCGGCGAAGTCGCGGGCCATGGCCACGAAGCGCTCGTCGTAGCGCTGGTGCAGGATGTCGTCGTCCTGCAGCCCGTGGCGCTGCAGCAGGTCGCGCGGCAGGTAGATGCGCCCGCGCGCGGCATCCTCGGCGACGTCGCGCAGGATGTTGGTGTACTGGAGCGCGAGGCCCAGGTGCTCGCCGTAGCGCCGCGCCGCCTCGCCCTGGTCGCCAAACAGCGCCAAGCACAGGAAGCCGACGCACGAGGCCACGCGATAGCAGTAGAGGCGCAGCTCGTCGAAGTCCTCGTAGCGGTCGCGATCGAGGTCCATCGCGACGCCGGCGATGATCTCGTCGAAGGCCTCGCGCGGGTAGTTGAACAGGCGGTGGGTGCGGGCCAGGCCGCGGCCGAGCTCGGTGTGGGGCGGGTCGTCCTCGAAGTACGGGTCGCCGTAGATCCGCGCGATCTCGCGGGTCCACTCGCTGAGCTGCAGGCGAGCCCGCGCGACGCCGGGTGCCCCCGGCTCGCGCTCGTCGACGATGTCGTCGACCACGCGGCAGAACTCGTAGACCATGCGCAGGCCCTCGGCTCGATCGTGCCCGAGGAACAGGAACGCGAACTTGAAATTGGAGCTGCTGCGCTCGGTGAGGCGGCGCAGCAGGCCGGTGACGCCGCGACGCCGCGGGGCCTCGGGGCTCGGCTCCTCGGGGAGCGAGGGGGCAGCGCTCATGGCTTCACGCCTCCCCCCGCAGGAAGCGGCGGCCGAACGAGAACAGCGAGCGCACCGCGATGCCGGCCATGTCGCGCTTCTCGAGCGTGGGGCGGAAGCTGAGCGTGTCGAAGCCGCGCTCCTCGATGCGCTGCAGGACGGCCATGCCGCCCCGCCAGGTGGCCTCGAGCTCCATCGAGAGCCCGGGCGAGACGCGACGGATGAGCGGGCGGCCGCGGTGGAACATGGCGCGCACGCGGGCGACCGAGTACTCCATCAGCTCGCGGGACTCGGGGGTGGCGCGCCCGGCCAGCAGGTCCTCGTGGTTGACGCCGAAGTGGAGCAGGTCTTCCTCGGGCAGGTAGATGCGCCCGCGGGGGATGTCGACCGAGAGGTCCTGCAAGAAGTTGGCGATCTGGAGCGCGGTGCAGATCTCGTCGCTGAAGCGGTGCAGGGCCGGATCGCGGTGGCCATGCACGTAGAGCACGAGCTGCCCGACCGGGTTGGCCGAGTGGGTGCAGTAGTGCTGCAGCTCGCCGAAGGTGGAGTAGCGGTGCTTGGTGAGATCGATGCGGAACGCGGTGAGCAGCGCCCGCAGCGGACCGATCGGGATGTTGTGGCGGCGCACCGTGTCGCGCAGCGCGAGGAACACGGGGTGCTGGACGTCGCGGTGGTAGCAGGTCTCGAGCAGCTGCTCCCAGGCATCGAGGGCGGCGCGGCGGCGGCCTTCGAAGCGCGGCTCGTCGGAGAAGTCGTCGGCGGTGCGGGCGAACGCGTAGATCGCCGCGATGTGGGGCCGCAGGTGCGCGGGCAAGAACTTCGAGGCGACCGGGAAGTTCTCGTAGTGCGTGGCGGCCATGCGCTCGCAGAAGCGGTACGCGTTGGTCTTGGTCCATGGTCCCGGCGGCGCACCATCGGGCGGACTGAAGCGGTCGCTGGAGTCGTCGGCCGCTTCGGTGGCGGGTACGCAGTAGAGGCGGGGCTCGGTGGCGCTGACCATGGCGACGGGCTCGTTTCGGCAAGAGGGAAGGGGGCAGGGCAAGGCGAAGGACGAAGGGGTACGAGGGAGCTCAGCGATCGGTGCGACGCGCGGTGCGAAGCTCGGCGAGCAGCACCTGGGCGCGCTCGGCCTTGATCTCGCCGTGCTCCACGAGCGCGCGGGCGAGCGCCTCGACCTCGGAGCCCTCGGCTCCGGCACCGAGCGCCAGCGAGCGGGCGTGCAGCGACATGTGGCCGCGGGAGATGCCCTCGGTGGCCATCGCGCGGAGCGCGGCGAGGTTGCTGGCCAGGCCGGCGGCGGCCATCACCTGGCCGAGCTCGGCCCCGCTCTGGCAGCCGAGGATCTCGAGCGCGAGGCGAGCGACGGGGTGCGTTCGCGTGGCGCCACCCACCACGCCGACGGCGGCGGGGAGGCTCATCGTGCCCTCGAGCCAGCCGGCGTCGTCCTTGCGCCACACCGCCAGCGGCGAGTAGCGACCGCTGCGGGCCGCGTAGGCGTGGGCCGAGGCCTCCATCGCGCGCCAGTCGTTGCCCGTGGCCAGCACCACCGCATCGACACCGTTCATGATGCCCTTGTTGTGGGTCGTGGCGCGGTAGGGGTCGAGCTCGGCGAAGCGGGAGGCGGAGACGATGCCGTCGACGACCTGCGGACCGGTGAAGCCCTTGCCGGCGAGCGCCTCGGGCGAGATCCGGGCCGAGACGTGGGCGCAGCGGCGGTCGCTCAGGTTGCTGAGAATGCGCAGCCCCACCTGCCAGCCGGTGAGGGCCTCGAGATCGGGGGCCACGGTCTCGGCCACCGTGTTGAGCAGGTTGGCCCCCATCGCGTCCTGGCAGTCGACCAGCACGTGGACGACGATCATCGCCGGATCGACCACCCGCACCTCGAGCTCGCGCGCCCCACCGCCGCGAATGAGCAGGCGGGGGTGGGCCTCGTCGGCGCGGGCCAGCAGGCGTGCGGTGGCCTCGCGAATGGTCTGCGCGGCCACCTCGGCGTCGTAGCGTGCACCCTCGGCGGGGGTGAGCTGAACCTGCGCGATCATCCACGGAGGATCGGAGTGGGCGGAGAAGCCCCCGCCGCTGCGGATCATCTTGGCCGCGTTGGAGGCCGCCGCGACCACCGAGGCCTCCTCGATGCACATGGGCACGAGGAAGTCGCGGCCGTTGATGCGAAAGTTGGTGGCGATCGCGAGCGGTAGCTCGAGCGTGCCGACCACGTTCTCGATCATGTGGTTGGCGCGCTGCACGTCGAAGGTGCCCGCGTCGAGCTCGGCGAAGCGCTCCATCGTGAGCCCGGTGGACTCGGCCACCGCGCGGCGCCGCTGCTCCACGCTCAGCTTGAAGAACCCGGTGAGTCGCGAGTTGGTGGGCGGGCGCTCGTCGGCGCGCAGACCCTCGGCGTTGGCGACGAGATCGGTGCGCAGCACCAGCCCATGCACGCGGCGCAGACGCTCGCCGAGGCGGTCGAGGTCGGAGCGGTCGGTCGCGAGCACGACGACGAGGTCGCCCCCGCTCGCGCCGCTGGGCTTGGCCGCCAGGCCCATGGCCTCGGCCTCGCGGATGATCGTGGCGATCTCGGCGGTGATGAACGCAGCGCCGGCGAGCTCCTGCAGCCCCTCGAGCCCGCGGTTGTGCGCGGCGGTGGCGTGTCGCAGGCGTTCGAAGCGCGCGCGCAGCTCGGCCTCGTCGAGGCTCGTGGGCACGGGCTCCTGGCCCGGCGCGCCCAGCAGATAGGCATCGATGAAGCCGCGCGCCGCTCCGGAGAGCACGGCCATGGCCGCAGCGTAGCGATCGGGATGCGCGGCCTGGCCCTGACGCACGCGACGGACCAGCTCGGAGGTGATCGCGGGGTAGCCCGCATCGACGAAGCCGAGGTGGAGCCCGGGCAGCGGCTGCACGGGGGTGGCCTTGCCGTGCTGGAAGTAGAGCGTGCCGCCGAGCACGGCCGCGGCCACGTCGGCCCCGCTGCCGCCGCCGCCCTGCGCCTCGCCGTGGGCGGCCATCGCAAGCTCGAGCGCGTCGGGGAGGACCTCGGGATCGCGCGGGTCGAGCCCGTACGCGGCGAGGTGATAGCCGACCACCGCGGCGGTCACGGCCGCGCTGCTGCCGAGGCCGAGCTTGCGCGCGCCGAGGTAGAAGCGACCGGTGTCGATGACGGGAAAGCCGTCGTCGCCCGCGGCCGCGACTCCGGCCTGCTGCAGGTACTCGACCACGCGGGCGTGCGCGCAGCGAACCACCGCGGTGACGGGGGGGCGAGCCTCGCCCTCGATCGGATCGTGGGCGATGGCGCGCACGTCGACGGCGGTCACGATCGAGGGCGCACCCTCGAGCACGGCGTACTCGCCGATGAGGAAGGCCTTGCCGGGAGCCGAGACCGAGACGGTCATGCGTCCTCCAGCGCCGCGACGGCGGCATCGGGCCCGGGTGCGGCAGCCAACACGCCCACGACGCCGGGCGTGCGCGAAAGGCGCTCTTGCAGTGCGGGGGCCTGCGCGGGCTCGCACAGCACTTTTACGTGAGGCCCGGCATCGATGGTCGAGAACCCGAGCAGCCCGTCCTCGCGAGCGCGCCACACCTCGTGCACCACGGCCACGGTGGTGGGGTTCCAGTAGAGCAGCGGGGGATCGGTGGCCATCATGCTCGCGTGCATCTTGAAGCAGCTGTGCTCGACCACGCGACCGAGCGCGGGGAGGTCACGGGCGCGGAGCGCCGCCTCACCCGCGTCGAGATCGGCCTCGGAGGTCTCGACCCAGGCCGCGTAGTAGGGTGACGTGGCGCGGCAGCGCTCCATGCCGTCGGTCGAGCCGATCGGCTTGCGACCGGCGGTGGTCTGCACCACGAGCAGGGTGAGCGGCCAGTGGTCGGCCGCGACGATCGGGCGTGCGCGGCAGTCGCTGCCGTCGAGGGCCTCGCCGCGATCGAGCCGCACGTACCCGCCGAAGATCGAGCGCGCCGCGCTCCCCGACCCCTGTCGCGCCAGGCTCGACAGCGCCGCAGCCGAGAGGTCGGCCGAGAACGAGCCGGCCGCCGCCATCGTGAGCGCCGCAAAGCCCGAGGCCGAGCTCGCCAGGCCAGCGGCGGTGGGAAAGTGATTCCACGAGCGCACGAGCGCGGTGGGGCGGGGCTCGTCGTGACCTGCGGCTCGCCACACGCGATCGAGGTGACGCCACACCTTGCGCGCCTGATCGTCGCGCACCGGCTGACCATCGAGCTCGAACGCATCGGCGCTCGCGGGGCGCAGCTCGGTCTCGGTGCGCAGCGCATCGAGGGTCATCGACAGCGAGCCCACGGCGGGCAGGTTGAGCTCGGCGCGCGCGCCCTCGCGCTTTCCCCAGTACTTGACCAGGGCGATGTTGGAGCAGGCGGTGGCGCGAACAGGCTTCATGGCACGAGCTCGACGAGCAGGGGCGTGTGGCCCTGGGCCACGAACGCTGCGAAGACGGGATGCGGATCGGCGCCGGGCAGCACGAGGATGCAGCCCCCCCCGCCGGCGCCGGTGAGCTTTGCACCCAGGGCGCCGTGGCGGAGTGCGGTGGAGCACATTCCATCGAGGACGGAGGAGGACACCCCAAAGGCCGACAGCACGCCGTGGGCCATCTGCATGATCTCGCCCAAGGTGCCGAGATCATGGGCTTGGAGCGCCTCGATGCCCTGGTCGACGGCACGGCCGAGCACCTCGAGGAGCGGGCGCGCCAAGCCCGGGAAACGATCGTGGCGGGATCGCACGCGCGCGACCTGCTCGGCCGTCCGCCGCTCGACCCCGCTGGGGACCACGAGGAGGGTCAGCGGCTGGCGGAGGGCGACCGGGGTGGGCTCCTGGCCGCGGACGAAGCGCAGCAGGCCGCCGCGGGCCGCCACCTGGGAGTCGAGCCCCGAGGGCTCGCCGTGGAAGATGCGCTCGCCGGCCAGCGAAGCGGCGACCACCGCCTCGATCTCGGCGTCGGGCCCCAGCGCGAGCCGGGCGAGCGCGACGGTGAGCGCGGCCGAGGAGCCCAGGCCTGCCCCGGGCAGCAGCGTGCTCTCGCCCGCGATGGCCCAGCCGGTGAGCGGACCGTCGCAGTGGCCCAGCACCTCGAGCGTGGCGCGGGTGACCGGGTGCTCCGACTCCACGCGCAGCTCGAGATCGAGATCCCACGCGGGGATCCTGAGCGTGCTCGGCTCATGGCGATCGGGGCGCGGGCTCGCGGTCAGGGTGATGCCGCCGGGCAGCCCGGCCGCGAGCGCCGGCATGCCATACACGACCGAGTGCTCGCCGAGCACGATCGTCTTGCCGTGGGCTCGCGCGTGCGGATGGAGGCGAAGATCCACGGCAGCGCCCTCAGGTGTGCACCGGCGCATCGGGGCGCCAGCGGGAGAGATCGGGGCCGAGGCGCTTGGGCGTGCGCCGGAATTCCTCGACGGTACGGCAGCCGGTCACCAGCATCACGCTGCGCACGGTCATGATCACGCGCTGCAGGAACTGCTTGGCGCCCTCGTAGCCCCCGGCCTTGTGGGCCTTGAGCACCTGCGCCGCCATCCCGGCCGCGGTCGCGCCCAAGGCCACCGCTCGCGCGGCGTCGAGGCCGGTGCGCACCCCTCCGGTCGCCACGATGTCGAGCCCGAGGCCCTGGAGCTGCAGCACCGAGGCCGCGGTGGGGATTCCCCAGTCCCACAGCTCGTTGGCCACGGCCTTCCAGTCGGGATCCACCGCGCGGTGCTCCTCGACGGCGACCCAGCTGGTCCCGCCCGCGCCGCTCGTGTCCACGGTGCGCACCCCGGTCTCGAAGATGCGCTGGCCCATCGTGCGCGAGAGCCCGCAGCCGGTCTCCTTGGCCACCACCGGGATCGAGAGCGTCTCGACCAGCCGCGAGAGCACCTCGAGCCCGCCCGCGAAGTCGCGGTCGCCCCCGGGCTGCACGATCTCCATTGCGGGATTGAGGTGGATGCACAGCGCGTCGGCGCCGACCTGACCGCACAGGTCCTCGATCTCGGCGGTGCTCATCTTGCGCGCCTGGACCATGCCGAGGTTGCCCAGCAGCAGCACCGAGGGCGCGGCTTCGCGCACCTGGAACGTCCAGGCGGTGTTGGGACGCTCGAACATGGCGCGCTGCGAGCCGAGCCCAAAGCCCAGCCCCAGCTCGTCGGCCGCGCGGGCGAGGTCTTGGTTGATCGCCGCGGCGACGTCGGTACCGCCGGTCATCGCAGCCACGATCACCGGAGCGGACAGCCGCTTGCCGAGCAGCGTGGTGCTGCTGTCGACCTCGTCGGCGTGCATCTCGGGCAGCGCACAGTGCTCGAGCTCCACTTGCTCGAGCAGCGTGGTCTTCTCGCGAAAGGCCACGTTCGGCCCCGCGCAGAGCGCCAGGTGGTCCTTCTTGCGCTGGGAGATATCGAATCGGTCCGCCACGGTCGGCCGGACTGTGGCCTAGCCCTCGAAGACTTGCCACCAGTCAGCAGTGACGAGCCGCACAGCTGCACTAGGTTTCGTGCGCTCCTCGGAGTGAGCGGAGCCGTGCAGAGCGCTTCGCAGACGGCGGACCACGCGGCCCTGCACCCCCGCGGGCGATCCTCTCGCGGGTTGGGTATGATGAGAGGACGATGATCGCCGCTGGGGTGCAAGCACCGACACTCGAGGAGTTCCTCGAGTGGGAGCGCCTCCAGGAGGCACGCTACGAGCTCATCGATGGCTTGGCGCTGGCGATGGTAGGGGGCACGGCCGACCACAACACCATCGTCCACAACCTGGTGGCGGCGCTGCGCTCGGCCACCCGAGGTGGCCCGTGTCGGGTGTTCGCCGAGAGCATGAAGGTCGTCGTCGACGGCGCGCTGATGTACCCCGACGTGGTGGTCACCTGCGCGCCGGTCGAGCCCAAGGCCGATCTCGTGCGCGAGCCCGTGTTGGTCGTCGAGGTGCTCTCGCGCTCGACCCATGAGATCGATCGCGGGCGCAAGTGGCTCGCCTACCAGCGCATCGAGACCTTGCGGCAGTATGCGCTGGTCTCGCAGGACGAGGCCCGCGTGGAAACGTATACGCGAACGGCCGAGGGCTGGGCGTATCGAGTCACGGGCGGGGCCGCGGCCACGGTCGCGCTCGAGCCCGGGGCCCCGGTGCCGCTGCGCGAGGTCTACGACGGCAGCTCGGTGGCCGTGGCGATGCAGTGAGCCGCGCGGGCTGGCCCTGCAGCCCCATCGACGCCGCCGGTCGCCTCCGCCATGCTGTTGGGGTGACGCCGCCACTCTGCGGGCGCTACGCCCCGACCCCGAGCGGTCGGTTGCACCTGGGCAACGCCCGCACCGCTCTGCTCGCGTGGCTGTGGGCGCGCTCGCTCGGGGGGCGCTTCGTGATGCGCGTGGAGGACCTCGATCCCGGACGCTCACGCCCCGAGTTCGAGCGCGATCAGCTCGAAGATCTGCGCTGGCTGGGCCTCGACTGGGACGAGGGCCCCGATGTTGGCGGGCCGCACGGACCCTACCGGCAGTCGGAGCGCGGGGCGCTCTACGCCAGCGCGCTGGCGCGGCTCGATGCGTTCGCGTGCACCTGCACCCGCCGCGAGCTGCGAGAGGCCACGTTCGCCCCGCACGGCCGCGAGCCGGTGTATCCGGGCACGTGCGCCGAGGGCCCGCGCCACCCCGAGCGCCCGCACGCGCTGCGCTGGCGGGTGCCGGCCGCGATCGTGGAGGTCGAGGATCTCGTGTTCGGCCCGCAGCGCGAGGACGTCGCGCGGGAATCGGGCGCGCTCGTGCTGCGCCGCTCCGATGGCGCCTGGGCCTACCAGCTCGCCGTAGTCGTCGACGACGCGGCGATGGGCGTCACCCACGTGCTGCGCGGCGCCGACCTGCTGCACAGCACCGCGCGGCAGGTGCTCTTGCAGCGCACGCTAGGCCTCCCCACGCCCGCCTACGCCCACGCGCCGCTCGTGCTCGGCCCCGACGGCGAGAAGCTCGGCAAGCGCCACGGCGCGCCCGATCTCAGCGCGCTGCGCACTGGCGGGGCCGATCCGCAGCGCGTGGTCGCCACGCTCGCGCGCTCGCTGGGGCTCGTCGGCGACCGCGTGGTCCGTGTGCAACCGCGCGCGCTCGTGGACGGCTTCGAGATCTCGAGCGTGCCCACGCGAGGTGGCGTGCTCGACTCGAGCGGGCTCTAGAGCTCATCGAGCCACGCCTCGCGCTCCGAGGCCGACAGCAGCCCAAAGTTGTAGATGTGCCATAGGAGCGCCGACTTGCCGACCCGAAGGGTCGCCATGGCCTCGGTGAGCGCGGCGGCGGTCCAGTCCCGTGGCTCGCGAGGCAGCACGGTCTCGATGAGCTCGCGCGGCATCAACAACATCGCCGCAAAGGCGTTGGCCCGGCGCTCGAGGAGCTGCGGAGCCCAGGGGTTGGAGACCACGCCGACGCTTCCGTCCTCGTCGATGTCGTAGAGCAGGTGGCACAGCTCGTGGGCCAGCGTCATCCGACGGCCCCACGGCGTTCTCGAGAAGCGACCCGAGAGGTTCACCGCCACCAGTGGCATGCGCCCGGGGGCCAGGACGGCCACTCCGTCCACGCGCAAGTCGTCGAGCTGAACGTTCACGACCTGTACCCCGAGGCGCGCCATCCACACGCTCTCGAGATCATTGGACTGGGTCAGTGGAACGTTCGGAGCAAGTCCGAGGGCGCGGCGGAGCTCGAGTGCACGCTCGTATCCATCCTCGGTGATCGCCATGGGGCTGAAGGGTGGGGGGGCGTGACACTGGTGCTCGGCGAGCGCGGCCCGGCCTTCGCTCGCGGTAGCCGCGAGGCGCATCAGCGCTTGAAGATCCGCAGGGGTCAGCGAAGGCGCGGCCGAGCGGAACAGCATCGCGGGTACGGTCAGCGGGGAGACGATTCCTGCATCGTCCTCATCGTGATCGTGGATCCCGAGCAGCGAACGAACGGTCTCTTCCACTGCCCCCGAGGTCACGCCCAACAACCTTCGTAGCTGCTTCGCGGCTTCGTCGAGCGCTTGGCCGGCCGCCCACTGGAGGCGCGGCACGAGGTTGGCACCACGCTCGATCTGCGCCAGTCGGCACTGGAGCGCGTCGGCGGTCTCGCGCGCAGCCTCGATCTCACGCAGCTCCGCCACCACCGCACCGGACCACTCGAACAACACGCGCGCGACCTCGCCGACGGGGAGCGTCACCGCACCCGGAGCCTCGATGAGGCGCACCCCACGAGGGACGGTCCTCCACTCGCGGTCGTCCCAAGAGACCTCGGCGTCCGCGCCGACTCGACGGATGTGCACGTCGGGGATGCGGTACTCGGGCAGCGCCGAGCCAAGCCCGTGCCGCTGCCACCAGCGGTCGCGCGCTTCGAGCAGCTCATCGAGGTCACCCTCGCGATCGAGCAAGGCTGCCAGGCAGTCCACACGCCACGGGGCCGCCGCGCCGAGATAGGACGGACGCGGAAGCCGCTCCTCGTGGAGCAGCGGATCCCAGTGCTCGACGAGCCAGCGAACCACCCCGAGCAGCGGGACCTCGGCGGCGTCGACCGATACACCGTCGATTCGCGCCGCGGTCAGGTTGCGACCGTCTACCCAGACCTGCAACGCGCCCCAAGATGCGCGCTCTGCTGGATCACCGCCCTCATCGGGGTCGGGACGCAGCTCGAATGCGAGCGCGAACCTGGCCTCGTCACCGAAGGTCCGCATCATCCGCCCCAGCGCTTGCGAAGAGCCTTGCGGTACGTGGTCTCGTCGAGCCGACCCGCCGCGATCAGCCGGTTCTTCGCCTGGACCGGGAGTCGCGACCACGGAATTGGGTGGCCATGCCAGAGCGTTACGTCGCCGTCCTGTCCGTGCGAGAAGGCGCGAAAACAGGCGTCTCCCTCGACATTCCAGATCGCATCTTCGACTTCCACCCCGCTCGAGAGCAGCAGCTGAGCCTCGGTGTTGTCGATCTCGTCGGGGCACGGCGAGCCCCATGCCATGGGACGCTTGTGCTTCTTGTACGTGCTGGTGTCGCACCTGCGCGGCACCGCAGGAGTGTATCCACCTGCGAGGACGAAGGGAAGCGTGGATTGCGCGGAATGCCGCGCTTGTCCCCGCACCGCTCGCGACGCTAGAAACTCCGCGAGCGGTACGAGGATCCAAGGCACATGGCGAACGGTGGAGTGATGACGGCGATTGCAGCGCGTAGGTTGGGGATGTTCATGATGCTGGCCGCGTTGGCGTGCGGACCGAAGGGCGAG
This sequence comes from Nannocystaceae bacterium, assembly GCA_041600735.1. Classification (GTDB taxonomy): domain Bacteria; phylum Myxococcota_A; class Polyangia; order Nannocystales; family Nannocystaceae; genus Paraliomyxa. The sequence goes on along the minus strand of JBFIJN010000004.1, from coordinate 44,354 downwards.
CCCGCGAGCATCCCGCCGATCGCCGCCGACGGCCCGCGCGACGCGGGGGCGCACCTCGAAGATGACGACGACGACGATCTCGACGGAGGCTTCACGTATCCCGAGGCCGCCCGCGGCAGCGTGGTCGACCAGTACCACGGGGTGAAGGTCGCGGATCCCTACCGCTGGCTCGAAGACCCGGACGCCGAGGCCACGCGCGCGTGGGTCGAGGCGCAGAACCAGGTCACGTTCGACTACCTCGCCACGATCCCCGCGCGCGAGGCGATTCGCAAGCGCCTCACGCAGCTGTGGGACTACGAGCGCTGGGGCGTGCCCACGCGCCACGGCAGCCGCTACGTGGTGAGCCGCAACGATGGCCTGCAGAACCAATCGGTGCTCTACACGCTCGCGCGCCTCGATGGCGCGCCCAAGCTGCTGCTCGACCCCAACACGCTGTCGAGCGACGGCACCGTCGCGCTCGCGGGCGTCGACTTCTCGCCGCGCGGCAAGCTCATGGCCTACGGGGTGTCGGCCTCGGGCTCCGACTGGCAGACGTGGAAGGTGCGCGACGTCGCCTCGGGCAAGGATCGCGCCGATACCCTCGAGTGGATCAAGTTCTCGGGCGTGGCCTGGACCCGCGACGAGCGCGGGTTCTACTACGCGCGCTACGACGCGCCCACGGCCGGCGACGAGCTCGAGAGCCTGAACTACGACCAGAAGGTGTTCTACCACCGGCTGGGCACCGAACAGGCCGAAGACGTGCTCGTCTATGCGCGCCCCGATCACAAGGAGTGGGGGTTCTCGGTCGAGGTCACCGAGGACGGCCAGTACCTCGTGATCACCGTGCGCATCGGCACCGATCCCCGCAACAGCGTGTTCTTCCAGAAGATCCCGCGCGGGGGGAAGATCGCCGCCGACGCGCCCACGGTCGAGCTCTTGCCCGATTTCAAGGCCAGCTACGCGTTCATCGGCAACGACGGGCCCGTATTCTATCTGCGCACCGACGATGGCGCGCCGCGGGGCAAGGTGGTGGCCGTGGACACGCGCAAGCCCGCCGGGGAGAACCAGCGCGAGCTGCTCCCCGAGGGGCCCAACACGCTGCGCTCGGCCAGCCTCGTGGGTAACTCCTTGTTCGCCAGCTACCTCGAGGATGCCCATTCGAAGATCGAGATCTACGATCTCGCGGGCAAGCGCACCGGCGAGGTCGCGCTGCCCGGCCTCGGCTCGGCGGGGGGCTTTGGCGGCAAGCGCAGCGCCAAGGAGACCTTCTACGCCTACTCGGGCTTTGCCGATCCTGGCTCGGTCTACCGCTTCGAGCTCAAGACGGGCCGCAGCGAGGTGTTTCGCCAGCCCAAGGTCGCGTTCTCGCCCGACGACTACGTGACCACGCAGGTGTTCTTCGCGAGCCGCGACGGGACCAAGATCCCGATGTTCCTCTCGCATCGCAAGGACCTCGAGCCCGGGCCCAACACCCCCACGTACCTCTACGGCTACGGCGGCTTCGACATCCCGATCACGCCCTCGTTCTCCGTGCCCAACCTCGTGTGGATGGAGATGGGCGGGATCCATGCCGTGGCCAACCTGCGCGGCGGCGGCGAGTATGGCGAGGCGTGGCACCAGGCCGGGACCAAGCTCGACAAGCAGAACGTGTTCGACGACTTCATCGCGGCTGCGCAGTGGCTGGTGGCCGAGGGCTACACGAGCCACGCGAAGCTCGCGATCGGCGGGCGCAGCAACGGTGGTCTGTTGGTCGGTGCGGTGATGACCCAGCGTCCCGAGCTGTTCGGCGCGGCGCTTCCCGGCGTGGGCGTGATGGACATGCTGCGCTTCAACAAGTTCACGATCGGCTGGGCGTGGGAGTCCGACTACGGCTCCCCCGCCGACCCCGCGCAGTTCAAGGCGCTGCGCGCGTACTCGCCGTACCACAACCTGCGCGAGGGCACCTCGTACCCGGCCACGCTCGTGCACACCGCCGATCACGACGACCGCGTGGTGCCCGGCCACAGCTACAAGTTCGCCGCGGCGCTCCAGCACGCCCACCGAGGCCCGGCCCCGGTGATGATCCGCATCGACACCAAGTCGGGGCACGGGGCGGGCAAGCCCACCGCCAAGCAGATCGAGGAGTGGGCCGACCTGTGGGGGTTCCTCGTGGCCAACCTCGACTTCGAGCCGCGGACCGCGGGCTAGCGGCCCCGTTTGCGGGACCCGCAACTTTTCGTGCGAAGGCGGCGCTCGGCGGACCGGTTCGCGCTAGCATCCCGCTCCATGGCTTGGATTGGCCGTCACGCACACGGAATGGTGTTCTTCGGGTTGGTGGGCCTCGGCTGCGGCGACGATGGCTCGGCCACCAGCCACGCGGCCAGCAGCGACGACGGGCCCGCGTCGTCGACGAGCACCTCGAGCAACGAGAGCACCGGCACCAGCAGCAGCAGCGGTGCCCAAGACGACACGACCACGAGCGTCGAGACCGACACCGGCCCGGTCATGACCTGCGACGACGGCGTGATCCAACCCGGCGAGCTCTGCTACCTCGATGCCGTCTTCGTCGAGGTGGGCATGACCCCCTCGGACGTGATCATGGTCGACCTGCAAGGCGACGGCGCGCTCGATCTCGTGACGGCCGACGTGACCTCCGACGGCCACACCGTGTTGCTCGGCGATGGTCGCGGTGGCTTCGCCGATCCGCTGATGCTGCCGGGTGGCTTTGGCACCCGCGGGGTCGGGGCCGGTCACCTCGATCGAGACGGCGTGCTCGATCTTGCCGGTGCCAACCCGGGCGTGGACTACGTGGCCGCGTACTTCGGCGATGGCGCGGGAGGGTTCTCGGCGCAGCTGCCCGTGGCCGCGGGCACGGGTCCGCGCGCGGTCGCGATCGCCGATCTCGACGGCGACGGCTGGGGCGACCTCGTGGCGGTGAACGAGGTCTCCGAAGATCTCACCGTGCGGCGCGGTGACGGAGCGGGAGGGTTCGCGCCGGTCGAGGTCTACCCGGTGGGCGCCGTGCCCTACGATCTCGTGGTCGTCGACCTCGACGGCGACCGGGTCCTCGATGTCGCGGTGGTCAACGAGGGCGAGGACACGCTCTCGATCCTGCGCGGCCAGGGCGATGGCACGCTGGTCGAGGACCCCCGCGTGCCCGTGGGAGCGAGCCCGCGCGGCCTCACCGTGGGCGATGCGAACGGCGATGGCGTGCTCGACATCGTGACCGCGAACTTCGACGACAACCGCGTGAGCCTGCTGCAGGGCGACGGCCGCGGCGGCTGGCTCGATCTCGAGACCCACGTGGTCGGGGCCGAGCCCTACGCCGTGGCGCTGGTCGACGTCACCGCCGACGGAGTCTCCGAGCTCATCGTGGTGCGGCGCGGCGTGGCCGAGCTGGTGATCTACGGGCGCCAGCCCAACAGCAGCTACGCGCAGATCGGCAACTACTTGGTGCCCGCCAATCCGCTCGCGCTGGCCGTCGGAGACCTCGATGGCGACGGCGTCCCGGACATCGCGGTGGCCGCGGCCGGGGGCAGCACCCTCGCGCTGCTGATGAGCTTTCCCTGAGCGTGCGAGCGCGGGTTATCCTCGATCGAATGGTGAACACGCCGCGTGTGACGACGATCGGTCTCGGCCTCGCGCTGGGCCTGACGAGCGCCTGTGGGGAGCCGAGCCCCTCCCAAGCCGACGACGGCTCGAGCTCGAGCGGCTCGGCGGCCAGCACGAGCGCGCCGCAGGCCACCACCGGCGAGCCCAGCACGGGGGTGGCCACGACCGCCGATCCCGACTCGACCAGCGCGGAGCCGCCCGCCGACTCCACCACCAGCGAGCCCCCCGACGGCCTCCGCCTGCACCACGCGCAGGTCAAGGGCACCCACAACAGCTATCACGTCGAGCCCCAGATCCCGTTCGACCCGAGCCACGAGTACACCCACGTGATGCTGCCCGAGCAGCTCGAGTCACAGGGCGTGCGGGCGTTCGAGCTCGACGTGCACCGCGACCAGGACGACAACCTCTCGGTCTATCACATCGTCGGGATCGACCAGCAGACCACCTGCGGCAGCCTCCACATCTGTCTCGAGCAGATCAAGGGCTGGTCCGATACGCACCCCGGGCACCTCCCGATCGTGATCTGGCTCGAGCTCAAGGACGACACCGGGGGCCAGCCGCTCGACCAGCCCGGCGCGCTCCAGCTGCTCGACGACGTGGTCACCAGCACGTTCCCGCCCGAGCAGCTCATCACCCCCGACGACGTCCAGGGCGAGTACCCCACGCTGCGCGCGCGACTCCAAGAAGAGGGCTGGCCCACCGTCGACGAGCTGCGCGGCCAGGTGCTCCTGACCATCCTCGACACCGACGCCCCGGCCGAGCTCTACACCAATGGCTACACCACCCTGGCCGGGCGCCCGCTGTTCGTGCGCGCCGCCGCCGACCAGCTCGAGCTGCCCTGGGCCGCCATCGCCAAGCTCGGAATCGGTGACCGCGAGGCGCTCGCGGCCGCTCACGCGGGCAACTTCCTCGTCGCCACCAACGTGTGCGGAGCCGGGGACTCCGACGAGGAGTGCTTCGCCGCGCGCACGGCCGCGATGGAGGCCGGGTTCCACATGCTCAAGGACGACTTCCCCGCCCCCGTGCCCGATCGCGACTACTGGCTCGAGTTCCCCGATGGCACGCCCGCCCGCTGCAACCCCGTGACCGCGCCGCCCGACTGTGCGGCGACCGCGCTCGAAAACCTCTAGAACGGCCTCTAGGAGGGCCTCTAGGGGTCTTCGTGGTGCAGCCCGGCCACCCCCGAAGGGAGGCCAGGCCCGAGCTCCCGCGCCTCGGCAAAGGCGTTGCCGACGATGGGGGCGTAGCGACACACGTCGTGCACGATGCGAGCGATGCGATCGCGGGCGACCACCGCGGCCAGGCGCCCGTCCTCGAAGTCGGCCGGTCGAGCCGCAGCCTGGTAGGGCAGGGTGAAGCCGTGGCACCAGTTGAAGCTGTTGCGCACCGCGGTCAGCGACATGTCGCCGTTGCCTCCGCCGGTCACGGCCACCACGCCCGCGAACTTGCCCGCGAGCTCGAGCCACAGGAAGTCGAACCAGTTCTTGAGCGCACCGCTCATGTTGCCGTGATACTCGGGGGTCACGAGCACGAAGCCCTGGGCCCAGGCCGCGTCGGCTCGCACCTGCTGGACCTCGGCGAGATCCGACTGATCGGTCGCGTCCTGCTCCATCAGCGGCAGCCGCAGCTGCGAGAGATCGTGGGTGCGCAGCTCGGCACCGGCTTCACGGACGACGGCGACCACGTGCTCGACGACCGCCAAGGAATGTCCGGTGAGCCGCGCGGACCCCGAGACGACGAGCACGCGAGGCTCCTTCGGCATGGCCTTCATGCTGGGCCCGCTGCGGTCGCCCTGCAAGCCGGGCTGCCGTATGCTCGCGCGCGATGAAAGCCGCGATCCTCGGGGCCACCAAGGGCATTGGACGGGCGCTGGCTCGGCGCATGGCGGCGCGCGGCGACGCGCTGTTCCTGCTCGGGCGCGATCCCGACGATGTGGCCCGCAGCGCCGCGGATCTCGAGGTGCGCGGCGGCAGCGGGGCGCGCGTCGGCCATGCGACCTGCGACCTCGAGGACCCCACGACGTTCGCCCCCGCGCTCGCGGCCGCCGAGGAAGCCCTCGGGGGGCTCGACGCGGTCATCATCACCGCGGGCATCTTTGCCCCGCAGGCCGAGCTCGAGGCCGACCTCGAGCTGACGCGCCGCATGCTCACCGTGAATTTCGCCCACACCGTGGTGTTCTGCGAGCACGCCAAGGCCCGCTTGCTCGCCCGCGGCGGGGGCGTGCTCTGTGCTTTCTCGTCGGTGGCCGGCGACCGCGGGCGCAAGCCGGTGGTGCTCTACGGCGCGAGCAAGGCGGGGCTGTCGGCCTATCTCGAGGGCCTGGATCACCGCGAGCACGCCCGCGGGCTGCGCACGATCTGCATCAAGCCCGGGTTCGTGCGCACCGGAATGACCGCAGGCCTGCCCGAGCCACCGTTCGCGGCCGATCCCGATCCCGTCGCCGCTCGCACGCTCCGCGCGATCGACCGCGCGCGTCCGGTCACCTATGCACCCGGGATCTGGGCGCTGGTCATGGCGATCATTCGTCGGCTCCCGCGGTTCGTGATGCGACGCGTAGGGTTCTGACCCCACCCGCGGCGGTTTTGGCGCGGATCGAGCCCGGGGCTGCGCGCCCATTCCCGTCTCGACGTCGCAACCTCCGTCCGCGATAATGGCCGGGTTGGCGAATCGACGATCCAGCGGTGAGATCGTGCGCCTGGCGAAGTTCCAGGTGGATCGGCCCACCATCGATTATCCCGCGGGCGACGAGGGGGTCGAGGCGCCGCTGCCCCGCAATGCGCCGCCCACGAAGATCGGCCGCTACACCGTGCTCGACCTGCTGGGCGTGGGGGGCATGGGCGTGGTGTGTACCGCCTACGATCCCAAGCTCGATCGCAAGATCGCGCTCAAGCTGCTGCGCAAGCGCGGCAAGAAGGACGACCGCAACTCCACCGGTCAGGCGCGCCTCATCCGCGAGGCACAGGCGCTGGCCAAGCTCTCGCACCCCAACATCGTCACCGTTCACGACGTCGACAAATTCGAGGGCCAGATCTACATGGCCATGGAGTACGTCGAGGGCTGCTCGCTGGACCAGTGGATGATCCGCGGTCAGCGAGCGTGGCGCGAGGTGCTCGAGGTGTTCATCCACGCCGCGCGGGGCCTCGCCGCCGCCCATGCGGCCGGCATCACCCACCGCGACTTCAAGCCGGCCAACGTGCTCATCGGCAACGACCAGCGGGTGCTGGTGGTCGACTTCGGCCTGGCCAAGAGCCACGACGACAAGAGCCAAGACCGCTCGGGCATCCACCCCAAGTTCAGCGAGAGCCACACGCCGACGCCCCCCGACGCGTCCGATGCCATGGCCACGATCCGCGAGCGCGGCAGCTTGATGGACGTGATCGGCTCGACGCGCGACACCAAGCTCACCCAGGTCGGCCGCACCGTCGGGACGCCCGCCTACATGGCCCCGGAGCAATTCCTCGGGCTGCCCGTGGGCCCCGAGACCGATCAGTTCAGCTTCGGAGTGGCGCTGTTCGAGGCCCTCTATGGCTACTTGCCGTTCCCCGACGAGTCGCGCGACGAGCTCATCGAGCGCGTGACCTCGGGCCATGTGAGCGACCCGCCCAAGGACACCCCGGTGCCGGGCTGGGTGCACCGCGTGGTGCTACGCGCGCTGCAGCAGCGACCCGAAGACCGCTATCCCTCGATCGACGGCCTCATCGCCGCGCTGCAGGCCGATCCGGCCAAGCGACGGCGGCGAGGTCTGTTGGTGACCGGCGCCGCGGTGCTCACCGTGCTCGGGACGTACGGCGTGATCAAGGCCGTGGCTCCCGACGACGACGTGTGCACTGGCGCGGCCGATCGGATCCACGGGGTGTGGGACCCGACGCGCAAGGCCACGGTCGAGTCGGCGTTCATGGAGACCAACCTCCCGTACGCAGCCGACGGGTGGAAGCGCGTGGAGCAGGAGCTCGACGCTCGCACCGCGGCGTGGGTCGTGCATCACACCCAGGTGTGCGAGGCCACCAACGTGCGTCGCGAGCAATCGCCCGCGCTGATGGACGTGCGCATGGCCTGCCTCGAGCGCCGCCGCGGAGAGATGCGGGCGCTCGTCGAGGTGTTCCAGATGCCCGATGACCGCGTGATCGCCGAGGCCGTCAACGCGGTGCAGGGCCTCGAAGACAGCCAGGGCTGCCTGACGCTGCTCGAGGACAGCGGCGGCCGCATCGACGACCCGGTGATGCGCGAGCGCGCCGAGGAGATCGAGAACATGCTCGCGCAGAGCAAGGCGCGCAGCAATTCGGAGCGCCTGCAGTCGGCGATCGATCTGGCCGCGTCGGCGCTCGAGCGTGCACGCGCGCTCGGCCATCGCTCCACGCTGGCGCGCGCGGCCGTGTTCTACGCGGTGCTTCGCGCCGACAACACCACCGACGCCGAGGCCGAGGGCGTCCGCGACGAGCTCATCGAGGCGATCTCGCTGGCCGCCGAGACCAAGCAGCTCGAGCTCGAGGTCGAGGGCTGGGCCAAGCTCATCGTGTTCGACGGGGTCAAGCGCGGCCATCCCGAGGCCGGGCTCGCGCTGAACGTCCCGGCCCAGATGGCGGTGGGGGCGGGCGGCGACCTGCGATCCGAGGCGATGCTCGAGCAGGCCGTCGGCAAGGTGCTCTCCGAGAGCCAGGATCACGAGGCGGCTCTCGTCGCGCAGATGAACGCGCTGGAGAAGTACGAGGCCGTCGGGGATCGCGAGCAAGACACGCTGATCGCGGGCGTGCTCAGCAACATCGGGGCCGAGCACGCGATGCTCGGGCAGCTCGACGAAGCCAGCCTCTATCTCGAGCGCGCGGCCAAGATGGTCGAGGACATCTACGGCCCGCATCACCCGCTGCTGGGCACGATCCACACCAACCTCGGCGGGGTGCTGAAGGCCAAGGGGGACAACGCCGGGGCGCGGGCAAAGTACCTCTCGGCCACCGAGCTGCTGAAGACCGCGCTGCCCAGCGGTCACCAGCGTACGCTCAAGGCGATGCTCGGGCTCGCGCAGACCGAGCAGGAGCTGGATCCCGAGCGCGCCGAGCGGCGCTTCGAAGAGGTGCTCGCGGTGATGCGAGCCCACAAGCAGCCCGACTGGGCCCTCGTCGCGTCGACCCACAATTCGCTGGGGCACCTGCTGCGCCAGCAGGCCAATGTCGCCGAGCTCTCGGGGGACCACGAGAGCGCCAAGATCCAGCGGAGCAAGGCGTTCGACAGCTTCAATGCCGCACTCGAGGGCTTTGGGCGCCTGCCGAGCGAGAACCGACCGCTCGGCAAGCTCAAGCTCGTCGAGCTCAATCTGTGCATTCTCGAGCGCGATCGCGGCCGCCACGAGCAGGCCGCCGATCACTGCACGGCGGCCTGGGCCCTCCAAGAAGAGCAGGGGCCCCCCGATGCGTTCGGGATCGAGGTGCTCCAGAATCTCGCGAGCATCGCGAAGGGTCGCGGGCACTTCGAAGAGGCCATGGGCCACCTGCGCACCGCCATCGCCGCCGCGCCGTCGGAGATCGCCGCCAGCCTCCGGATCGAGCACGCCGCGCTGCTGTGGGAGCACGTGCCCGCGCGCCGGGGCGAGGCGCTCGCGACGGTGCGAGAGATCGAGAGCTCGCTGGACGCGAGCTCCCCGGCCGAGCTGCGCACCGAAGTCGAGCAGTGGATGCGACAGCACGCGGCCGCGCCCTGACCCAACGACGGACGCAACGACCGCAGACGCGACGACCGCAGACGCAACGAGAGCGCCGCTCCCGAAGGAGGGCGCTCTCGTGGGCCTTCGCGCAAGTGAGGATGCTAGTCGAGGCCGTCGCTGCCGCAGACGCCGTCGACGAGCGACGCGATGACCACCTTGCGCCAGCTGCTGGAGGCTTGGATCTTGACGTCGGCGTTGACGAGGTCGCTTCCCGAGTTGGCGAAGCCCTCGACGACCACCTTGTTGGCGAAGGTGAAGCGCAGGTGGGAGGCCAGCTCTTGGAACTGCTGGTCGCCGTTCTTGTTCGCGAGATCCGGCTGACCGTCGAACACGAAGGGGCCGAGGCTCGAGAACAGCACGTCTCCATCGGCATCGCGGAGCTGCGTGAAGGCTCCCTGGGTGGCCTTGGTGCACAGCAGCTGCCCGTCGGGCGAGGAGATCTGCGACTCGGTCACCACCTGGACCGTGGCGCCCACCCCGTTGCGCGCCGTGATTCCGACGATGTCGAACACGATGATGTCACCGCCTCCCCCGTTGCCGCCCGCCGGACGACTCAGGGTGAGATCCCCGTCCCCGCCGTTGCCGTTGCCGTTGCCGTTGCCGTTGGCCGCTCGCGCCACATTGAAGAGCTCGAGCTCCTCATCGGTGGTGGGGCCGGAGACCGGCTCTTGGTCACAGGCCGCGAGGCCGGTTGAAGCCGCAACGCAGAAGAGGACTGGGAGAAGACGTCGCATCGCTTGAGAACCTCTGAACCGTGGGACCGGGAAGACCCGCGGGTGGTGGGGAGAGGGGGCGGGGGGAAGGCTGGTTCACTGTAGATCCGTCCAACGACTATTGCACTCGGAAAAATATGTATTTTTGCACGCGGCGATGAAGAGGAAACCTTGCTGAGATGTTGGGTGAACGACGGTAAGTATTAGTTTTGATAGGTAACGGTACATTGCCATCGAAACACGCTTTGCATGTAAAACACATCATTCGAGGATATGTAAGAGGAAACCCTAGTGCACTCGGAGGACAAACCAACGCCACGGTGTCCCGATCGCGGTCGGGAACCGGTCCGCAACCGCTCGAGAACCGCTCAGGAACGGGGTCGCGGGGTGTGGGCGCTGCGCAGTCGAACCAAGGGCTCGGCCTCGTCGCCCTCGCCGATACCGGGCTCTAGGCCGTCGTGGACGCGGTTCTCGACGCTCTCGGTCAGCCGTCGGTCGAGCAGGTGCTGCGGCTCGACATTGCCCGCGGCGGCCAGGAGGTTGGCGCGAAGATCGGGGACGTGCGCCTCGAGGCTCGCCAGCCACTGCTTGACCTGCTGCCGCCGCGTGTCGGGCTGGCTGCCACAGAGGTTGCAGGGAAGGATCGGTGCCCCGACCTCGCGCGCATAGATGGCCAGATCCGCCTCGGCGCAGCCGAGCAGCGGCCGGATCACCGCGTGGCCGCCTGGGGGGGCGGGGAGCTTGGCCGCCATCGCCCGCAGCCGCCCGGCAAACAGCTGATTGAGCCACAGGGTCTCGATGAGGTCGTCGCGGTGGTGACCGAGCGCGATCTTGTTGGCGCCTAGCCGATCGGCCATCTGGTGGAGCAAGGCGCGACGCATCCGCGAGCAGCGAGAGCAGTAGGTCTTCCCCGCCGGGGTGTTGGCCATGACCACCGAGTACGTGTCGCGCAGCTCGACGTGGTGCTCGAAGCCGTGCGCCTCGAGGTGCTCGCGCAGCGGCGCGGGGTCGTAGCCGGGGTGGCCTTGGTCGAGGTTGAACGCGACCAGCGAGATCTCGAAGGGGAGCCGGCGCTGGTACGCGCGCAGCAGGTGGAGCATGGCCCAGGAATCCTTGCCGCCCGAGCAGGCGACCATGATCCGATCCCCGGGCTCGACCAGTGCGTGCTCGCGATTGAGCCGCGACACCTGCCGCAACAACCGCTTGTGCAGCCCTCCGAGCTCCTCCATGGCGCCCGGGGCCTATAGCACGGTGCCCTCGCGGGTGAACACCAGCAGGGTCACCGGTCCCTCGTTGACGAGCTCGAGCTCCATGGCGGCGCCGAAGCGGCCGGTCTCGACATGCAGCGCATGGGCCCGCAGACCGTCGGCCACGCGCTCGTAGAGCGCCTCGGCCCGTGCGGGGGCCTCGGCCCCGTCGAAGCCGGGGCGTCGCCCCTTGCGGACGGTCCCGGCCAGCGTGAACTGGCTGATCACCAGGCAGCCGCCGCCGATCTCGGCGAGGTCGAGGTCCATCTTGGGCGAGCGAGCGCCGGCTTGCGTCGCCGCGCCAGGGAAGATGCGCAGGCTCGCGATCTTGCGGGCGGTGGCCTCGGCGTCGGCTTCGGTGTCCCCACGCTCGACGCCCACCAGGAGCACGACGCCCCGCGCCACACGGCCTACCACTTCGCCCTCGACTCGGACCTCGGCGCGGGAGACCCGCTGGACCACCGTTCTCATGGCGCCATCGTACCGCGGGGGCGCGGCGCGCCGTCGGCACCCGAGCGTCGAGCGTGCGAGTCGGGGGGACCCGCACGCTCGGCTTGCTCGCTTGCAGGGACGCGGCTAGGGTCCCGCCGTTCGGGCCCCGCCCCACGGCGGTCCGCGGCCCCTCCACGATCGAGAAGCGACGACCCATGGGTGATCACGACGTCAACGAGACCAGCGACGACATCAGCCAGCGAGTCTTCGTCAAGGCCCTCCTCGACGACGTGAACGCCCTCGAAGACATGCTCGAGCGCGGGATGTTCGAGACCGGCATACGCCGCATCGGCGCCGAGCAGGAGATGTTCCTCGTCGATCGCACGATGGGGCCGGCGCCCGTCGCCACCGAGATCCTGGCGCGCGCCAGCGACCCGCGCCTCACCACCGAGCTCGCGCGCTTCAACCTCGAGGCCAACCTCACCCCGCACGTGTTCGGGGGGGACTGCCTGCGCAAGCTCGATCACGAGCTGGTGGAGGTGGTGGCCCTGGCCCGCGAGGCCGCCAACGAGTGCGGCGCGCACGTGGTGCTCGTGGGCATCCTGCCCACGCTGCGCAAGTCGGATCTCGGCCTCGACAACATGACGCCCAACCCGCGCTACTTCGCGCTCAATCGGGCGATGAGCAAGCTGCGCGGCGGCGACTTCCACGTGCTCATCAAGGGGCTCGACGAGCTCGAGACCACGCACGACAACGTGATGCTGGAGTCGTGCAACACGAGCTTCCAGATCCACTTCCAGGTGGCGCCGTCGGAGTTCGCGCGGCTCTACAACGTGGCGCAGGCGGTCACGGCTCCGGTGCTCGCGGCTGCGGTCAACTCACCGGTGCTGCTGGGGCGGCGGCTGTGGAACGAGACCCGCGTGGCGCTGTTCCAGCGCTCGGTCGACGCGCGCTCGAGCGCGCACCAGGCCCGCGGGCTGCGACCGCGGGTCAGCTTCGGCGACGCGTGGGTGAAGGAATCGGTGCTCGAGATCTTCCGCGAGGACATCGCGCTGTTCCGCGTGGTGCTGGGCCAGCAGGAGTACCAGAGCTCGCGCGCCGAGCTGCTCGCGGGTCGCGTGCCCAAGCTGCAGGCGCTGCGGCTCCACAACGGGACCGTGTATCGCTGGAACCGCGCCTGCTACGGCTGGTCGGAGGACGGCCCGCCGCACCTGCGCATCGAGAACCGCGTGCTGCCGGCCGGGCCCTCGATCCTCGACGAGGTCGCCAACGCGGCGTTCTACTTTGGGCTGATGTCGGGGGTCACCTCGGAGTACGAGGACATCGCCAAGGTGATGGACTTCGACGACGCGAAGAACAACTTCTTCGCGGCCGCGCGCCATGGCCTGGGCGCGCAGTTCCGCTGGGTGGGGGGCGAGACCTTCACCGCGAGCGCGCTGATCCTCGATCGGCTGCTGCCGCTGGCTCGCGCGGGCTTGCGACGCTCGCACATCGACGAGGACGACATCGCCCGCTACCTCGACGTGATCGAGTCGCGCGTGCGCTCGCAGAACACCGGGTCCACGTGGGCGCTGCGCTCGCTGGCTCAGATGGCGCCGCACACCTCGCTCGACCAGCGTCACCGTCGCATCACCAAGGCGATGCTCGAGCACCAGCTCGACGGCCAGGCGCCCGTGCATACCTGGGAGCCGTGCACGATCGGGCGCGACGACGCGTGGCGCGATGCCTACCGCACGGTGGGACAGATCATGTCGACGCAGCTGCTCACGGTCCGCCCCGAGGATCTCGTGGATCTGGCCGCCAGCATGATGGACTGGGAGAAGATCCGGCACGTGCCGGTCGAGGACGACGAGGGGCGCCTGGTGGGCATCGTCTCGCACCGCGCGCTGCTGCGCCTGGTCGCACGCGGACAGGGCGGGATCGACCAAGTGGTGGTCAAGGACATCATGCGGCGCGATCCGGTCTCGGTGACCCCGCAGACGCCCACGGTCGAGGCGATGAAGCTGATGCGCGATCGGGCGGTCGGCTCGCTGCCGGTGGTCGAGGGCGACAAGCTCGTCGGCATCATCACCGAGCACGATCTCATCGACGTCTCGGCCAAGCTGCTCGAGCGCTTCCTCGCCGAGGAGTAGTCGCGCGGGGGCTAGCCGCGCACGGCGGCGCAGGGGTCGGCCTCGTCGAAGTCGGCGCCCGGGTAGTGCAGCAGGCGGACGGGCAGCGAGTCGGGCAGCTCGCCGTGCAGCGAGGCGCGTAGCTCGACCGAGGCGCCGTGCCGATCGTCGAAGTACTCGACGCGCACGTGGTGGACGCCGGCCGATACCGAGACGTCGCCGCCGCGCGAGCGCTCGCCGTGGCGGCCCCAGTTGTCGACCACCTGCACGCCATCGATGAACAGTCGCGAGCCGTCATCGGAGATCAGCTGGAACGCGATCACGAGATCTTCGGGCAGCTCGAGGCAGGTGTCGTAGCGCGCCGAGAACGAGTCGTCGGGGAGCTCGGGGGTGGGGCCCATGCGCCGCCAGTCGAACTTCACGTCGCCCTCGCGGCGCACGATGGCCTCGCCTTGGAAGTCGACGGTGCTGAAGTACTGCGCGCGCCACGGGCCTTCGCGAAAATCGCGCACGGTGAGGACCAGGGCCACGACCACGGGGATCATGACCAGCACGCCCAAGAGCAGGCCGCGGAGCAGTCGACGGCGGCGCTCGGCGTGGCGCTGGGGGGCGAAGCGGAGGTCGGCGGCCGTGGCCACGGCGCTCGCGAGCGCAGCGGCCAGGCGGCGCAGCGCGAGCTCGTCGAGGGTGGTGTCATCGTCGGTACCCAGGCGGCGCAGCGACTCGGCGACGGCCTGAGGCGCGCCAATCCAGGGCAACGCGCTGGGATCGAGCGCGGCCGCGGGCTCGGGCTCGTCGATCCCCGCCGCGCGGGCCAGCGCCGAGAACCCGCGGCGCAGATGCTCGGCGCACGTCCAGGGCGGGACCGAGGGATCGTCGAGCAGGGCGGTGGCCGCCAAGGCGTGCGCCTCGGCGTGAAGCCACGCGGCGGTCTCGGGCGCGGTCTCGGGCGCGGTCTCGGGCGCAGGGGAGGGCTCGGTCATGGCGCGTGCTCGGGGCGAGGGGCGGGCTTGGTGGGGATCGGCTTGTTGCGCGGTCGCGGCTGCGGACGACGGCCGTCGGGGATCGTGGCCCGGCGGCTGCGCGGGCCCTCGTCGGAGCCTTCGTCGTCGGAGCCCTCGTCGTCGAGCTCTTCGGCGCTGGCGCCTCGGAGATCGCGAGCGAGGATCAAGAGCGTGCCCATGCGCTCCACGCGAAAGATCTCGGGGCGCGTCCGGTAGCGCTCGTGGCAGTTGGCGCGGGTGTAGCCCAGGTAGAACTCGGCCCCCTTGGCGGCGCTGTCGGCCCACGCGAAGTTGCCCCCGATGTAGTTGGCGGCCACGAAATCGGGGATGCAGCCGTTGACCACGTAGCGCGTGTCGAGGAAGCGCTCGCGCTCGGTGTGCCACAGGTGCTCGGCCAGCGCGGCGAAGCCCTCCTTGTAGCCATTGCCGTAGTAGTCGGTGTCGTAGTTGCCGTAGGCGCCGGGCAGACCGCCGATGATCTCGTTGAAGTAGATGTACTGCTGGGGATGCAGCTCGCGCATGGCCGCGACCTGGCGCGAGATTCCGACCGTCCCCGCGAGTCCCAGCGCGAGGCCGATCGGGAGGGCGAGTCGCGGTCGCACGCGCGGGAGGCTGACGGCACCGAGCGCGGCGACGACCACGAGCATCGGCACGAGGAACAGGAAGTGACGCAGCCCGTCGTAGATCACGGCCCGCACCACGATCGCATAGGTGGGTGGGGCCATGATGGCCGCGGCGAGCACGAGCCCCACGTTGCGCTGGTGCAGGTGCACGTGCTCGCGACGGCGCCACACCGCGTAGAGGCCGAGCGCCACCGCGACGAGTACGAGCGCGAGCACCAAGATCGGGAGCTTGAGCCCGAAGTAGTGCAGCAGGTAGTCCCAGCGCGGCTGGGTGGTGAGCATCTCCTCGCCGGCGAACGGCATCTCGCGCTTGTGCACGGTGAAGCGGCTCATGCGACCGAGCGCCATCCACGGGCGACGGATCGGATCGAGCAGGGCCCAGGGCCAGGTGGACAGCATCACCACCCACGCGCCCAGCATCGTCCACAGCGCGGGCCGACCCAGGCGGCGGATCGTGGCCAGGCCCGCGCGGAGATCGCCCCCGGCCGCGCGCATGCGCAGCCAGCCCATCCCCAGGACCACCGCGCCGAGGTAGACCAGCAGCAGGATCCCGGCGATGCGCACCCCCATGGCCAGGCCCGCGAGCACGGCGAGCCGGATCCAGGCGCGTCGTGGCACGCGGGGCATGCACAACACCACGTTGCACAGCGCATCCAAGGCCCACACGTAGCCGACCGCGAACGGCAGGTCCTTGGGGTTGTTGAACATGTGGCCGTAGTAGACCGGCGTGGTGGCGAGCAGGGCCACGGCCACGAGCCCGGCGACGGGGCCCCCCAGGCGTCGGGCCAGCCGCCACGCGCCCACGAGGCCCAGCACGCCGACCAGCGCGCCCACGAGGTGCAGCGTGTCGAACGGCGACAGCGGGGAGAAGCGGCGCACGACGGCACCGAGGAGATCGAAGGCGCCGCCGTAGAGGAAGTCGATGCGGTAGCACAGGGCCGAGGTGTCGGCGCCGAAGGTCAGGAACCACGAGAGGATCTGATCGCCGTAGACGAGGTGCCAGCTCTCGTCCCAGGTGATGCCGTAGTCGCGATACGTGGCGAGCACCACCGCGAGCACGGTGGCGACGACGATCGCGGCCGCGCAGTCGCAGCCGAGCGCCCACCCGCGCGAGAGCGCCGGGCCCCACGGCGGCACCGAGGGCGAGGCGGCGCGGGGCGTGCTCATGAGGCGCGCCGCTGCGCGAGCACCATCGTCCACGGAGCGACGAGCGGGGCCTCGAGGATCGTGAAGCGCTGCTCCACGAAGCGGAAGAACCCGCGGCGACCCCAGTGGTTGATGTGCTCGGGGTCGTTGCCCCACGCGCGCACGTGCTTGCCGCGCGCCATGTTCAGCCCGCGGAACATCGGCTCCCACGGCACCGAGAGCAGCAGGTGGCCCCGCGTGAGCCGCTCGAGGATGGGCAGCATCTGCGCGGGATCGGGGATGTGCTCGAGCACCTCGAGCATCATCACGAGGTCGAACTGGCGCCCGTCGTCGGCGAGCTCGCGCGCGTCGCGGGCCTCGAGCTCGGCCCGCTCGCCGAGGCGGGCGCGCGCGTCCGCGATGGCCGGCTCCGAGAAGTCTACGCCGTGGAGCTTGGCCGTGACGCCGCCGCGGGCGAGCGCGTCGAGCATGTAGCCCTCACCGCAGCCGACCTCGAGGATCGAGCTGGGCGCGAGGCCGTTCACCAGCCGGATCGCCTGGCCCTTGAAGCGATTGATGAGCGCGCGCTGGATCGGGTTGCCGCTCTCGTGCTTTTGCTTGTTGCCGTAGCTCGATGCCATGGGGCTCCTCGCTCACTGCTTGTCCACGCAGGGGTCGGCATCGTCCTCGAACTGCATGCCGGGGAATTCCAGCATGCGCGCGGGGATCGGGCTCGGGGGATCGTCCTCGTCGAACGAGGCGAGCAGCTGGATCGAGGCGTCGTACTTGAGCTCGAAGTACTCGACGCGGAGGTGGTGGACGCCGGCGTCGAGCGAGATCCGCTTGCCGCGCGCGGTGGGCTTGTGCTTGGTCCAGTTGTCGACCACGACCTCACCGTCGATCAGGATGCGCGAGCCGTCGTCGGAGATCACCTGCAGCGCCACCTCGCCCTCTTCGTCGAGCGCGAGGCACGTGTCCCAGCGCGCGCTGAAGCGATCGGCGGGGATCGAGTCGGTGGGGCCTTCCTTGCCCCAGTCGAAGTCCACGTCGACCACGCGCTGCAGGTCGGGACGACCCACGAGCTCTTCGGTGGGGTAGTAGGCGCCGCGCCAAGAGCCGACCTCTTCGGCCTGCCAGGGGCGCAGGGCCACCACCACGAACGCGGCGAGCCCCCCGGCCCAGAGCGCGGCGCGGGTGCCCCAGCGGACGGCGAGCTGGGCGGCGACGGGGCGGCCGTGGAGCTCGAGGGTGAAGGCGCGGACGATCGCGCCGAGCACCCGCAGGTGCGGCACGAGCACCTTGGTGTCGGGGACCTCGGGCGGGGGCTCGCCGCCCTCCCACGGCCGTGGATCACGCGCGTGGCGGCAGATCGCGACGATCGTGCCGTGCACCAGGCCCTGCTGCTTGGCCGGCACGAGCGCGCGGTGCTCGGGGCCGAGCCAGGCGCCGAGGTCGGGGCCGGCCGAGGTCGGGACCTCGCCGAGCGAGAGCCAGGCGACCGACTGCCACGCGCGCAGCAGGTGCGGCATGGCGGTGACGGGGTCGCACTGGGGATCGGCGATGAGGGTGTAGGCGCTGCGCAGCTCGGCCGCGGCTGCGTCGACCACGGTCGTGCGGTTGGGCTTGATTGAGGTCATGGCGAGTCCTCCGCAGACGACTTGGCGTCGGCGGGTTCGGGGTCGTCGGTCTCGTCGCGGGGGCGCGCCTTCGAGGAGGCGTCTCGATCGGCCTTGGCGCTGCCCCGCTTGGACTGGTCGTCGTCGTCGTCGGGCTTGGACTTGGCGTCGCCGGGCTTGGCGTCGTCGTCGTCGTCGTCGTCGTCGTCGTCGTCGTCCGGTTTGGGCTTGTCGTCGCGGTCGTCGTCGTCGTCGTCGTCGCGACGGGGCTTGTCGTCGCGGTCGTCGTCGTCATCGTCGTCGTCGTCGTCGTCATCGTCGTCACCCGCGAGGTCGCGGCCGATGCGGCGCCGCTCGTGTTCCTTGTCCTTCACGCGGGGTCGCGAGGTGGGCTTGGGCTTCTTGATCCTCGGGGTCGGCGGCTTGGTCGCGATGCGCTTGCGGACGTCCCGGGCGACGTTGAGCAGGCCGTCGTCGCGGGTGAGCTGGTAGACGATGGGGCTGTCGGCGTGGCGCAGGTGGCAGTTCTGGCGGGTGTACCCGAGCCAGAAGTCGTACTCGCCCTTCTTGCCCTTGCGGTAGATGAAGTTGGGCGGCGCGCGCCGCATGATGCGAAGGCTGGCCCCGCAGCCAGCCAGTCGGTACATCGAGTTCAGGTACTCGTCGGGGTCGTCCTTCCACAGCTGGCGGGCGAGCCCTTGGGTCGTGTCGCCGTAGGTCTCGGCGTAGTAGTCGGTGTCGTACTTGCCCACCGCCCCCGCGAGCCCGCCGATGAAGCGGTTGAAGTACACGTACTCGTGGGGGTGCAGCCGCGCCATGGTGGCGTACTGGTCGACGCACAGCGCGGCGACGACGGCCGCACAGCCCACGGCGCCGGGGGGGCCGAACCGCCGAACCACCCGCGTGATGATGCCGTTGGCCAGCCAGGCCGTGGCCGCGACCAACACCGGCACCTCGAACAAGAAGTGCCGCAGGCCGTCGTAGAGCACCGACTCCTTGTAGACGGCGTAGGCCCACGGGGCCCACAGCGAGAAGCCCAGCAGGCCGAGCACGAGGTTGTCGGAGAACGAGCGGACCCGGCGAGCGCGGCGCACGAGCAGCCACAGACCCACGATCGTGCCCACGCAGAACAGCACGACCACGATCTCCGGCAGCTTGTAGCCGAAGTAGTGGGGGACGTAGCGCCAGTCGACGTCGTAGTTCGAGATCAGCTCGCCCGCGAACGGCATCTTGCGCTGGTGATCCATGAACTGCGACATGCGACGCAGCGCGGCGAGCGGGCGCTTGACGGGGTCGTAGAGCGCCCATGGCCACCACACCAGCATCACCGCCCAGGCCCCGGCGACGATCCCGATGCCGGTCAGCGCGAGCCGCTTGCCATAGTGGTAGGTGGCCTCGAGGTCGCGGCGCAGCCACCCGTGGTAGCCGACCCAGACCGCGATCGCGGCCCCGAGGTAGCAGACCAGCAGCATCCCGCCGATGCGCACGCTCATGGCCAGGCCGATCGCGATCGCGAGCTTGATGGCCAGCGCCCGCGGCACCCGCGGGAAGCTGCGGATCGCCTGGAACAGGAACGCCATGCCCCACACGTAGCCGACCGCGAACGGCAGGTCCTTGGGGTTGTTGGGCATGTGCCCGCAGTAGGTCGAGGTGCCGCAGATGAACAGCGCGGCCAGCAGCCCCGTGCGCGGCCCGCCGAGCACGCGGCCCAGCTTCCAGGTGCCCCACAGCCCGGCGAGGCCCACCATCATGCCCATGAGGTGGATCGAGTCCCAGCGATCGAGCGGCCGGGCGATGCGGCGAAACAGGGCGCCCGAGAGATCGAAGCCGCCGCCGTAGAGGTAGTCGATGCGGAAGGTGACCGCGGTCTGATCCTCGAACAGCGAGGTGTAGAACGCGAGGATGTGCTCGCCGTAGTCGAGGTGGTAGGTCTCGTCCCACGTGATGCCGTAGTCCTGCCACGTGAGCAGGCCGATTGCGGTCATCACCAGGAGGACCGTGACGCTGGCCGCGTCGTAGAGGCGATCGTAGCGACCGATGCTGCGAGGAAGCGCGGGGATCATGGAGGGTATGGCCTCGCTGCTAGGTCGAAGACGTGGCCTCGGCGAGCTCGCTCGCGGGGGTCGCGGGCGCAGTCGCGGAGGGGAGGGCGAGCTCCGGCGTCGCGAGGGCGGGCGCCGCCGAGCTGGCCGCGACCTCGCCAAACCCGCGCGTGCCCTTGATCGAGAACACCTCGTGCGGCGTGATGGTGGTGCGCACGAGCAGCTCGCTGACGAGCCCGATGCCCACGAACTGCACCGCCGACAGCGTGAGCAGCACGCCCAAGGTGAGCAGCGGCCGGTTGCCGATGGGCTCGCCCATGAACCAGAGCACGGTGAGATAGGCGAGCAGCAAGAAGCCCACCCCGCCGCTGGCGGCCCCGAGCACGCCGAAGAAGTGCAGCGGCCGCGTGCGGTAGCGGGTCACCATCAGCACGGTGAGCAGATCGAGGAAGCCGTCGAAGAAGCGCCCCACGCCGAACTTGGACACGCCGTGCTGGCGCGCGCGGTGCTGGACCACGAGCTGCTCGACCGAGAAGCCCTTCCACCCGGCGAGCACCGGCAAGAAGCGGTGGAACCCGCCGTAGACCGAGAGCTCGCGGATGCACTCGATGCGGTAGGCCTTGAACCCGCAGTTGAAGTCCATCAGCTGCACGCCGCTCACGCGCCGCACCACCCAGTTGAACAGCTTGGAGGGCGCGGTCTTGCCCAGCGGATCGTGGCGGCGCTTCTTCCAGCCCGACACGAGGTCGGCCCCCGCCTCGATGCGCTCGACGAAGTCGGGGATCATCGCGGGGTCGTCCTGGAGGTCGGCGTCGAGCGTGAGCACGATGCGCCCGCGCACGCGCTCGAAGGCGGCGTTGAGCGCGGGGGACTTGCCGAAGTTCTTGCGAAAGTGGACGACGCGCACGTGCTCGGGGTCGCTGTCGGCGAGCTGCTCGAGCCGCTCGGTCGTGCCGTCGGTGCTGCCGTCGTTGACGAACAGGATCTCGTAGCTGCGGCCCATCCCCACGAGGGCATCGCTCAGCTGACGGTACATCTCGTCGAGCGACCCGACCTCGTTGTAGACGGGGATGACGGCCGAGATCTCGGGGGGCGACTCCACGGGCGGGGAGCCTAGCCCATTGGCCATGGGGCGTCGAAAGTGGGGGTCCGCGGGGGCGCGCGGGGGCCGGAGTTTCCGCACGGCTCGCGGGGAACCCGAGGGCGTGCCACCTAGCCGACGGTCGCGGTTCAGGGTAGTAGATGCGCTCCATGGCTTGGGACGAGCAGAGCGAAGGGGGGCGCGAAGCCGCGTCCGCATCCAGTGCCGCCGGGGCGGCTGCGGGGATGCCCGCGGGCAAGCCCGATGGTCGACTGGTCGCGCTGGTCGAGCGCGTGGTCGCGGGCTTCTGGTCGTGGGGGCTGCTCACCACCCTCATCGCGCTCTCGCCCGGCTTGGCGATGTGGCCGCTGGCCCACCCCGACGATCGCGACTACGTGATCGACAACGACCTCGATCCCGATCAGCGCATGGCCATCGTGAAGACGATGCTGCTGCTGGGGCTGGGCGTGGCGCTCGTCTATCTCGCGTATCACCTGGTGCGGGTGCGCCGGGGCTACCGCGGAGGCCTGGGCGAGACGGCGCGGCGCATCAACTACTACGCGTTCGTGCTGCTGGCCGCGCCCGCGTTCTCGGTGCTCTCGCACCGCGGCATCGAGATCAAGCACGAGTTCGTCACGCTCACCGTCATCGCGATCACGACCGGCATCCTGAGCGGGTTCGCCTACCGGCTGCTGGGGCTGCGGGTGCCCAAGACCGTGCCCGAGCTGGTGCGCTGGCGCTGGCTGCCACCGCTGGTCGCGCTCTCGCTCGCGCTGTTCTACGCGTTCTACGCCTCGCACCTCGCGCTGCTCGATCACCGCAATCTCGGTACCCACATCTACGATCTCGGGATCTACGACAACGTCTTCTGGCGCACCGCCAACGGCGACTTCCTCGGCTGCTCCTACTGCAAGACGGGCAAGCACGTCTCGGCGCACTTCGACCCGATCGTGGCCGTGTTCTCGCCGGTCTACATGCTCAACCCGCGGGCCGAGACGCTGCTGGTGCTCCAGTCCGTGTGGCTGGCGACCGGGGCCGCGCCGCTCTACTTGCTGGCGACCAGGCGGCTGCGCAACCCCTGGTTCGGGGTGCTGCTCGTCGCGATCTACGTGCTCTACCCGGCGCTCCACGGCGTCAACCTGTTCGACTTCCACTCGCTCACGCTGGTGGTGCCGAGCCTCTTGTGGTCGATCTACTTCATCGACTCTGGCGCTCGCTGGCGCTACTGGCTCGTGCTCGCGCTGATGTTGATGACGCGCGAGGACATGTCGTTGCTGGCGTGTTTCGTGGGCGCCTACGCGATCCTGCAGCGCCGCCCCTACACCGGCTTGGTCACCATCGTGCTCGCGCTGGCGTACCTCGCGTTCGCCAAGCTCAAGATGATGAACGACCCCGGCCTGATGATGGCAGGGGGCAAGGACAGCATGTCCTATGTGTTCTTCTACGAGGACATGATCCCGCACGAGTCCGAGGGCCTGAAGGGCCTGGTGATCTCGCTGGTCACCAACCCCGGGTTCGCGCTCAAGGTGCTGCTGATGGAGAAGAAGGTGTTCTTCCTCCTCGCGCTCCTGGGACCGCTGCTGTTCCTGCCGCTGATCGCCGGCCGCAAGGTGGTCATGATGATCTACGGCGCGGTCTTCCTCGGCCTGGCCAGCCGCCACCACGTGTACTCGCTGCACTTCCAGTACTCGTCGGTGCTGTTCCCCGTGCTGCTGGCGAGCCTCCCCGATGCGGTCGCACGCGCCTCGGAATCGCGGGTCACGCGGGCGCTGGGGCTGCGACCGCGGCGCGTGGCGTGGACGCTGATGTGGGCGTGCCTGCTGGCCACCGCGCTGACCGGGATGAAGTACGGCGCGTTCGTTCCCAACGACTCGTTCAAGGCCGGCTGGAACTCGATCGTTCGCAACCCCAAGCAGGATGCGCTCGACCGCTACGACAAGGTGCGCGAGCTGGTGGCGCTGATCCCCCCCGATGCGCCCGTGTCCAGCACCAGCGGCCTCGGGCCCCACGTCTCCAACCGCCAGGACGTGTACAAGTGGCCGAGCTATCGCGAGGCCGACTACCTGCTGCTGCACTCGAGCAAGTTCGACAAGAAGGACAAGCGCCGCCTCGAGCGACTGGTTCGCCGCGGCGAGTTCGCGCGGGTCGACGGGGGCCTCGGCATCGAGCTGTTCGTGAAGGTGCCCGAGGACGAGCGCGTGCCGATCAAGGATCCCGAGCGCGGGTCCAAGGGCAAGAAGAAGCCGCGGGCCGATGAGGACGAGCTCGAGAAGCTCGACGACGCCGAGCTCGAGGCCGACATCCGTCGCCGTCCAGACGAGCTGGCCGAGGGCGGCGGGGGCGAGGGCGAGTGAGCTCGGGCGCGCGCTCCCGCCAGCGGGCCGAGGGGTCGCCTGGGGGCGGGCTGCTTGCTATCGTCCGGCGGTCATGGCGTCCATTGTGACTTCGTCTGGCCCGGTGCCCGCGTGGCGGGCCGCTCTCGCCGAGATTCGCTCGGCCGAGCAGCTGCTCGTCGCGGACTCCGCTGCGCTGGTCGAGGTCGCCCAGCACCTGCGACATGCGTGGACCTACCTGTTTCGCGAGGTCCACGCGGGGGCCGAGACCGAGGCGAGTGCGATCGCCGGGCTGGCCGAGCGCTACCACGTGCCCACGTTCAGCGGCGAGGCGCTCGCGCGGCGCTTGGTGTTCGCCGACCCGAGCAGCGAGGAAGCAGCGTCGATCTCCGACGCGCCCGAGCTCGCCCGCGGGCTCCGCATGGAGGCGGCGGCGCTGCGCCGCGCCACCGACGAGATTGCCTCGCGTCGCGACGGATCGGCGTGGGTGAGCCTTGGCCTGTGCGCGGGGATCACGGTGTTGCTCGCGTTCGCGCCGCTCATCGGCGATCTCGGGGGCACGGTCACGGCCCCCTGGCGCGGGCGATACTTCAACAATCGCGAGTTCGAGGGCGAGGCGCGCGAGCGCTTCGAGCGCAGCATCGAGTTCGACTTTGGCAAGGATGCGCCGATGCGCGGGATCGGAGTCGACGACTTCTCGATCCGCTGGGACACCTGCATCTTCATCGAGGAGGAGACCAAGGTGCGCTTCCAGCTGGCCTCCGACGATGGCTCGCGCCTGCGGGTCGACGGCGAGTCGGTGGTCGAGAACTGGGGCGATCACGGGACCGAGACCCGCGGGGGCTCCACCACGATGAGCAGCGGCTGGCACCACCTCGAGGTCGAGTACTACGAGGCCCGCCACGGGGCGAACATCGAGCTCAGCGCTTCGTTCGACACCAGCAAGCCCTCGACGATCCCGGTCGACATGCTGGTCGCTCCGCTCGAGGGCGAAGATCCCTGCCCGTAGCCCGCTGCCCGTAACCCGCTGCCCGTAACCCGCTGCCCGTAACTGGTAGTGGGGTGGTGGGGCGGCTAGCTCGGCAGGCTCGCGGGTAGCGATACGGTGATGGTGCTGCCGCCGCCAACCTCGCCGCGGGCCTCGAGCGTGGCCCCCAGGGCTCGGGCCAGGCGACGGGTGACCCACAGACCAATGCCGCTGGTGCCGACCGGTCCGGCGCGCTCGCTCGAGATCCGCGCGACCTGACGCGCGGTGAGGCCGATGCCGGTGTCGACCACCGCGAGCGCCACCCCGCGCTCGTGCGCCCGCACGCGCACCTCCACGTGGCCGCGGCGCGTGAACTTGCAGGCATTGTCGACCAGGTGCTCGATCACGCGGCGGAGCATGGCGCCGTCGGTCTCGAGCTCGGGCACGTCGCCGTCGACCACGAGGCTCACGCTGCGCTCGGGGACGTCGTCGCCGCGGGTGTCGAGCACGTCTTGGACGAGCGCCGGCACGGCCACCCGGCGCGCGTGGGGGTGCAGCGGGCCCTCGGCATCGGCGAGCGCCGCGAGATCGAGCGCGGCTCCCTGCAGCGAGGCCGAGACCCGCCGCAAGCCCCCGCGCGCCCCCGTCTCGCCGCGCGGGCCCGCGTCGAGCTGGGCCTGCAGCGCACGTCGAGCGCCCTCGATCGCCGCGTGGGCTCGGGCCACGGCCTCGGTGCGCGCCTGAGCCACGGCCTCGGCCGCATCGCGGGCCTGATCGCTGGCCTCGCGGGCGCTGGCCTCGGCCAGCACGGTCTCGTGCACGTGGTCGGCGAGCCGCTGGATGTTGCGGGCCAGCTGACCGAGCTCGTCGCCGCGCTGCCACGCGAGCGGCCCAGGGCGCTCACCATCCGCGAGCTGTCGGGCGCGCTCGGCCAGCTCGACGACCTGCCGCGAGAACCGGCGGATGAGCAGGGCGATCACCAGCGCCACGCCGACGGCGACCAGTCCCGCGCGCAGCAGCGCCGCGTCGGCGATCTCGCGCAGCGGCCCGCGAAAGTCGGCCGCGGGCTCGCCCAGCACCACGTAGCCGTAGGGCTGGCCGTGCCCGGTGATGACCGGGGCAAAGCCGATCATGGTCGGCGTCACGGCCTGGCCCCAGGCGGTCGGGAATGCTTGCTCGGCCGCGCCGCTGTGGCGCTGCTGCAGCGCGTTCCACAGCGGATCGAGCGCGAGGGGCTGCTGCACGCGATCGAGGTAGTTCTCGCCGTCGACGGTGCCATAGCGCCGCGTCTGCTCGAACAAGGTCCGAAAGCGATCGACCGAGGCGAGCGGATGGAACTGGAGGCTCTGCGGATCGTCGGTGCCGCGCAGCGTGCCGCTCCATGCATCGCTCACGACCACGCCGAAGCGATCGACGAGCAGCACGCCGCCGCCGGTGCGCGCGAGATCGGCCACGACCTCGTGCAGCGCTCCGCTCTCCACCTTGAGCACGACCACGCCCGCGACTGCGTCTTCGACGAGCACCGGTGCCGCCACGAAGATCCCCGTGCCGGGGCTGTTCGCGTTCTTGAGCACGTCGGAGACGAACGGCGCGCGGTCCTCGAGCGCGGCCTGGAAGTAGGGTCGATAGTCGTAGGGGCGCCCGACCATCTCGGGCTTCACCGCGCGCTCGCTGGTGGCGATGCACACCCCCTCGCGATCGAGCAGGTAGACGTTCTCGAACCAGGGGTTGGCGCGCCGCAGGCTGGTGAGCAGCGCGTAGATCTCGGGATGGCGCGCGTCCCAGGCCCGCGCTCGGGCCTCGTAGGCGACGGGGTCGCGCCCGAGCTCGTCCCCCGGATCCGCGCCGAGATCGGGGATGGCCGCGAGGATCGTGGGGTTGGCGGCGACGAGCTCCACGTACGCGCGCAGTCGGCTCACGCGCTCCTCGACGCGGCGGGCCGCCGCGGCCGAGCGGCGCTGCAGGCTGGTGGTCTCGCGCAGCAGCGATTGCGACTCGACCGCGCCCGCGTTGATCCAGGCGACGAGCAGCAGGGGGATCACCGCGAGCAGCAGCACCGTGGTCGCGAGCTTGAGCGACAGCGGCCAGTCACGAACGGGAAGGAGGCGGGGGCGCGGCACGGAGGGCGGGCAAGCGTACCGTTGCTGGGCGGGTGGCGTCAGGGCGCGGCTGGGTCCGCGCCACCGCTGCGCCTTCCCGCCACGGATACGCCAGCTGCCCCCACACCCCGGCGGGCATCGGGTGGTCCACGCCGCAGCGCTCCGGTGGCCGCCCGGGCATGTGGAACGTCCCGAACAGGAGGTCCCACAGCGGCAGCAGGCCCGCGAAGTTCTTGTCGCGACCCTCGGCTCCCGCCGCGTGGTGCCAGCGGTGGAACGCCGGGCTCGCGATCACGTAGCGGAGCCAGCCGAAGTCCCAGCGCACGTTGGCGTGCAGCATGAGCCCATAGAGCGCCACCCCCGGCAGGTAGCCGGCCAGCAGCTCGAGGCGAAAGCCCACGAGGTAGAGCGGCAGCGTGCGCAGCAGCCCCCCGAGCAGGTCGTTGAGCGGGTGCAGGCGCGTCGACGACAACCAGTCGAGCCGCGTCGAGCTGTGGTGGATCGCGTGGAAGCGCCACCAACCGCCCCCATGGAATGCGCGATGGATCCAGTAGCCGAGCAGATCGCCGAGCAGCACGAGCTCGATCGCCTGTAGCCACCGCGGCTGCGCCCCCACGGGCGAGCGCGAGGAGAACGCGGTCAGCCACGCGTCGGGCTCGAGCGTCCCCGTCACGAGCACCGCGGACACCGCGGCCACGAGCAGGATCGCCGCCTTGGTCACCACGCGGGTGGTCTGTGGGGTCAGCACCCAGTAGGCGAGGTCGGTGACGAGGTCGCGGGCCCGCCGGGGGGGCTGTCGCACCGCGGGCCACCGCCGCTGGATCACCGCGAACAGCCCAGCCAAGAGGGCGAGGCCGACGAGGGATCGCAGCAGCGTGGACGCCATGGAGGCCTTCGACCGCGACCTCGCCCCCGATGTTCCACGCCGCGCCGTTTGGCGCCAGGCCTCAGACCTCAGGCCTCAGCCCCAGTACAGGATCGCGCCCGTCGCGAGCACGTAGAGCACGATCGCCGTCATGAACAGCGGGTCGCGCAGCATGGCATCGGTGGGGCTCTCGCTGTCCTTGGGCACGGTGGCCAAGCGAATGAAGCGAACGATCGCGATCGTCGGCAGCGGCAGCGTGTAGACGAGGGCCGCCGTGCCGAAGGCCTGCACCGTGTGCGGGCTGCGGGTGTACGCCGCATAGGTGACCACGACGATCACCGCGAGCACGTAGAGGATCCAGCGCAGGCTGCCGGCGTGGTAGCCCTCGAGCGCCACGCGCTGCTTTGCGGCATCGACCGCGGTGGCCAGCTCGTGCGCGCGCTTGCCAAAGCCGAGGAACAACGCGAGCACGAACGTACAGCCCAGCAGCCACGGCGAGGCCGGGACCTCGATCGCGAACGCCCCCGCGAGCACGCGCAAGATGAAGAACAGCGCGATCAGCAGCACGTCGACGTAGGCCACGTGCTTGAGCCGAAAGCTGTAGGCGACGTTGAGCACGAAGTACGTGGTGAGCACGGCGGCAAACCACGGCTGGAGCACGAGCGCGAGCCCGACGATCGAGGGCACCGCGACCACCAAGAAGGTGCGAGCGGCGGTCACCGGGAGCGCGCCCGAGGCGATCGGACGCAGGCGCTTCTTGGGGTGCTCGCGATCGGCTGCGACGTCGACCAGATCGTTGAGGACGTAGACGCAGCCCGAGATCAGCGAGAACAGGGCTACGGCCGCGAGGGTCCGCAGCACGCTGGGCCCCTCGAGCAGGCGAAGCGAGAAGAATAGAGGCGCGGCGACGAACGAGTTCTTGACCCACTGCCGTGGGCGTAGCGTCTTGATAAGCGCAAGGAGCACGGTATGTCCCCGGACTATGGCACGGAGGGGCGGCATGTTCCATGATTCGCGCCGATGAGCGCCAAGGTCCCTTCGTCGGCTTCGCTCCTGTTGGCGCTCGCCGTCGGGCTCTCGCCGGCGCCCGCCGCCCTCGCCGCGCCTGCAGCCGCCGGGGAAGCCTCGGCCGCGGGCGCGCGGACGGCCGGGCCCGGTCGCTGGGTACGCGAGCTCGAGCGACGCCAAGGCGTGCTGGCGGCCCACCGCGGCCGCGATCCCGCAGCCGCGCTGGCCTTGGTGGGGCTGTTGCCCGAGCTCCAGGGCGAGCTCCCCCCCGGCGTGCTCGAGCGCTTCGTCGACGACGTGGCTGCGGACGCGAGCCGCCACCCGCTGGTGCGCAGCTACGCAGGCATGCTGCGGGCCGAGCTCTACGAGGGGCAGGGGCGCATCGACGACGCCGAGGCGCGGCTGCTGGCCGAGGGCTTCCTCGTGCGCTGGCAGATCGCGGGACCGTTCGACAACGCCGGCCGCAAGGGCGAGACCGAGGCCCACGCCCCGCAGACCGAGCCGTTCTCGCCCTCGCAGGTGATGCTCGGCAAGCTACCCGGCGAGCCGCTGTCGTGGCGCGACTACGACTACGAAGGGATCCCGCGCGGCGGCTACATCTCGTTCGACGAGCTGCTGCGACCCAACGAGGAGGTCACGGGCTACGCAACGTGCTGGGTGCACGTAGATGCGGCCACCGACGCGGTGCTGCACCTGGGCACCGGCGGACCGTACCGCGCGTGGGTGGGGACCACCGAGGTCGGCCACGGCGCCGCATATCGCACGCCACACCCGCTTCAAGATGCGCACCCCGTGCGGCTCTCGGCGGGCTGGAATCGGGTGCTGGTGAAGACCAGCGCTCAGAGCGGGATGTGGGGGTTCTACGCGCGGCTCAGCGAGCGCTCGGGCGCTCCCATCCGCTCGCTCACCAGCACGGCCGATCCCCCCGTGGGGGGGCCGATGGCGGCGCCAGGACCGGGCGGTGACTCGCCGGTGACCCAGGCCGACGCCTCGTCGTTGCGCGGGCTGCTCGAGCGCCGCTACCCGGGTCGCGATCCGGCGGCCAAGCGCCCCGGGACCGCCGCCGCGGGGCTCGAGCTGGTGGAGCTCTATCGCTGGGTCCACCCGTTCGACAACGACGATCGTGCGGTGGTCGAGCTGGCGGGGCGGGTCGACGAGCGCGTGAAGTCGGCTCGCTCGTCGCTGCTGCGTGCGGTGGTGGATCGCGATCAGAACACCAGCCGTCGCGCGCTCGACGAGGCCGTTGCGCGTGCGCGCGACGAGGGCCCGCGCGCGGCTCCGCTGCTCGGCCAGCTGCTGCTCGAGCTCGCCTGGCGCGAGCGCTCGCTGGGCCTCGAGCGCCAGTATCGGGCGTACGTCGACGAGGCCCGCGCGGTTGCTCCCGACGATCCGCTCGTTGCACTGGCGCTGGTCGATCGGCTCGCCGAGGACGGATTCCCGTGGCTCGCGGTGGAGTCGCTGCGCTCGCTGATCGAGCACTTTCCGACCTCGTCGACGCTGCGGCACGATCTCGCGGCGCGGCTGCGCGGGCAGGGGCGCACGGAGGACGCGCTGGCGGCTCTCGCTGCGCTGGCCCGCGATCGCGGCACGTCGCAGGGGCTGGCGGCGGCCCGCATGGAGGCGCTGCTCGAGCTCGGTCGCGCCGACGAGGCGGCTGCGGTGGCGCGGGCCGCCGCCGACTCGACCCCCGGGGTGCCCGAGGTCCACGCGCGCCTGGCCGAGGTGGAGCTGGCGCGCGGCGACATCGGTGCGGCTCGCTCCGCGCTCGCGCAAGCGCTCGCGCTGGCCCCTCAGGCGGCCGATCTACACGCCTCGATGGGGGCGCTGCTGCTGCGCAGCGGAGCCGAGGCGGCGGCCGTGTCGGCGTTCGAGCGCTCGCTGCAGCTGCGCCCGCAGCAGCCCGAGCTGCGCGATCTGCTGGCCAGCCTGCACGACGATCACGCCGACGACCTGCTCGCGCGCTACGGCGTCGAGCTCCAGGAGGTCGGGGCGCTGGCGACCCCCGCCGCGTGGAAGGGCAAGGACGCCGGAGTGCTGCACCACCGGGTGGTGGTGCGGGTGCTTCCCAACGGCCTCACCGAGCGCCTCGATCATCGCATCGTGCGGGTGCTCGACGATCGCGGGATCGGCAGCCAGGCCGTGCAGGGCATGGTGTTCGACCCGGCCGAGAGCACGGTCGACGTGCGACGGGCGCGAGTGCGCCGCAAGGACGGCACGATCGAGGAGCTCGGCGAGACCCAGGTCTACGGGCTCGCCTCGGCCGGCTATCGCATGTACTACGACCAACGCCAGGTCGTGGTGCAGTTCCCCGGGCTGCGCGTCGGCGACACGCTCGAGGTCGCATTCCTGCGCCGCGACGTGGCCGCGCGCAACATGTTCGACGAGTACTTCGGCGACCTGATGCCGCTGCAGGGCAGCGAGCCGCTGCGCCACGTGGAGTACGTGCTCGAGGCTCCGAGCGACAAGCCGCTCTACTTCAACCGCAAGGTGAAGCGCACCCAGAGCGCCGACGGCAAGACCACCACCTATCGCGTGGTCGCCGATGACGTGCCGGGCATCAAGCCCGAGGGCGCGATGCCGGGGTGGACCGAGGTCGCGCAGTACCTCCACGTGAGCACGTACCGCAGCTGGGACGACGTGGGCGTCTGGTACTGGAACCTGGTGAGCGAGCAGCTCGTCGTCGACGACGCGATCCGCCAGGCCGTGCGCAAGACGCTCGCCACGCTCCCCGCCGGCGCCGACACCCGCGCCAAGGTCGATGCGATCTACGAGCACGTGGTCCGCAACACCCGCTACGTGGGCCTCGAGTTCGGGATCCACGGGTTCAAGCCCTATCGCACCACCGACATCTACAGCCGGCGCTTTGGCGACTGCAAGGACAAGGCGAGCCTGCTCAAGGTGATGCTGGCCGAGGCCGGCATCGAGAGCAACCTGGTGCTCGTGCGCACCCGCGAGCTGGGCACGCTGCCGGCCGAGCCCGCGAGCCTGGCCGCGTTCAACCACGCCATCACCTACGTGCCGTCGCTCCAGCTGTTCCTCGACGGCACCGCCGAGTGGTCGGGGCCGGGGGAGCTGCCCGCCAACGATCAAGGCGCGACCGTGCTCGTGATCCAAGACGGGAAGGGGGCCGACTTTCGCACGATCCCGATGAGCACCGCCGACGAGAACGGCCGCCGCACCGAGCAGCGCGTGGTGCTGCGGGCCGATGGCGCCGCGGTCGTCGATCACGCCATCGAGGTGTGGGGCGGAGGCGCCTCGGGAGTGCGGTATCGCTTCCAGTCGCCCGAGGAGCGCAAGGAACGGCTCGCGGCGGCCTTCGGCGACGTCTTTCCCGGCGTCGAGGTGCGCGACGTCGAGGCCCCCGAGCTCGGCGACATCCTGCGCCCGGCCCAGGTCTCGGCCACGCTGCGCGCCCCCCACTGGGCCACCAAGGAGGGCGAGGCGCTGCGCTTTCGCGTGCTGGGCCGCGACTCGCGGCTCACCGCGGCGATGGCCGGCACCGCGGTGCGCGAGCACGACCTCGTGCTCGACCTGCCCTCGACCGAGGAGAACCTGGTCCGCTACGTGCTCCCGGCCGGCCACCGCTTCTCGCGGCTGCCGGCCAACAAGACCCTCGATACCCCGGTGGGCACGTTCTCGCTCGAGGTGAAGCCCGAGGACGACGGCGTGCGCGTGCGCAGCCGCTTGCAGCTGACGCGGGCCCGCATCACCCCCGCCGAGTACGACGCGTTCCGTCAATTCCTGCGTCAGGTCGACGCGAGCCTCGAGCAGAGCTTCGAGGTCACCCCCGAGCGATGAAACACGCACCCCGCCGTTCGCCCGTCCTTCACGCCGTCCTCGCGGTCGTGGTGCCCCTTGCGATGCTCGTGCTCACGGCGTGCCGTGGCGCGGCTCCGCGGCCTCCGTTCGATCCCGCCGATCCGCAGGCGATGGTGGAGCGGCTGCAGGCCTACCTGCGCGAGCATCCCGACGACGTCGCGGCGCAGCGCGACCTGGCCCACGTGCAGTGGATGCACGTGGGTGACGTCGCGGCCGCCCGACCCGCGCTCGATCGCCTGGCCGCAGCCGGCGACCCGCTGGCCCGCCTCTCGCGGCTGGTCATCGCCGAGGCCCACGACGAGCCCGAGGTGATCCAGCCGCTCGCGATCGCGGCGATCCAAGCGGCGGCCAACGCCACGACCGACGATCCCGAGCGGCGCCTGCACGTGGCCGCGGCCGAGCTCGCGACGCGCCTGCTGAGCGAGCACCATGGTGAGCAGCCCGCCGACGACGGCACCGTCGCGCGCTTCATCGACGGGCTCGAGCTCGCGCGGCTGCCCTTCCGGGTGACCCAGCCGCTGCTCAGCCTGCGCGCCGCGATCGCGCGCCGCCACGAGGAGCCCTACCACGCCTACTACCAGGCCCAGGGCTGCGTGCAGGCGTGGGTCGCCGGCCCCATGCAGGGCAGCCGCGGGGCGGTGGAGCTGTCCCACGTGTCTCCCGGTCCGCTGGTCCCCGACCCCGCGGCCGAGCTCGTGCCGCTCGCCTGCGTCACGCGGGTGTGGAACCCGTCCCCCTCGCCGGGGGTGCGCCGCGTCGCGACCTACGTGCAGGCTTCGGGCGGCCCGGTGCTGCTCGATCTTGGGGCCGAGGAGCCCTCGCGGTTCTATCTCGATGGCCGGCTCGTCCTGAGGACCGACCGCATCGATCGCTATACGCCGAGCCGCAGCACGCTGCGCGTCTCGCTCGAGCCCGGCTGGCATCGCATCGAGATCCACACCACGATCGAGGCGGAGCGGGCGTGGCTGCTGCTGCGCGCGATCGCGGAGGATGGCACGCCGCTCCCGGCCCGCGCCGACGACCCCGGAGCGCTCGCGCCCGCGTGGGCCGGTCGCCCGCGACGCATCCGCTCGCCGTGGCCCGAGGCGGTGCCCGGCAGCGAGGGCCCGATCTACGCGCCGCTGCGCGCGTACCTGGCCGTCGAGGACGCGCTCGCCGACGGCGACAGCGACCGGGCCGAGCGCGAGCTCGGCGGGCTGCGTCGGGCCGAGCGCTTCGCAGAGGGACAGTGGATGCAGGCCCGCTTCGAGCGCGCCGACCCTTCGCGCGGCCACACCGTCTCGCTCGCGCGCGAGGTGGAGGCGCTCGAGCGCGCGCTCGAGCTCGACCCTTCGCTCGACGCGGTGCGCCTGCGCCTGCTCGCCACCAAGCGCGACCGCGGTGAGGACGACGAGGTCGAGCAGCAGTTGCGTGCGCTGGGTGAGGGACGGCTGCGTGGCGTCGACGGAGAGCTGATGCGCTTCTCGGTGTTCCTCGGCCAGGGCAACGAGTACCTCGCCGAGCAGGCGCTCGCGCGCGCCGCCGAGCGCAGCCCAGGGAGCTGCAAGGTGCTCGTCGCCCAGCGCACGCTGGCTCGCGAGCGCGCCGACGTGCGGCGCGAGGACGAGATCGCCGCCGCGCTCTCGGTGTGCTCGGGCAGCCTGGGCCTGCGCGCGCGCCTGGCCGAGACCCGCGGGCGCTGGGACGAAGCCCAGGCGCTGTGGCTGGCCGACCTCGAGCGCACCCCCGATGATCTCTCGGCCCACGAGAACCTCGCGCGGGTCGAGGCCCTGCGGGGCGATCTCGCGGCGTCGCGTCGCCACCTGCACACCGTGCTGCGCTTCAACCCGTTCCGCGTGGGCAGCCACCTCGCGCTGGCCGACCTGTCGGCGACCGAGGGCAACCGCGCCGGGGCCCAGGCCGAGCTGCGGGCCGCGCTCGCCAAGATCCCCCAGAGCAACGCGCTGTGGCGATCCGCCGCCGATCTCGGGATCGAGGACGACCTCATGCGCTGGCGCACCGACGGACTCGAGGCGCTCGCCGACTACCGCGCCTCGGGGGTTACCTACGAGGGCGTGGGCGAGGTGCTCGTGCTCGATCGCAGCGTGGCCCGCGTGTACGACAACGGCGGGCAGCGACAGATCGTGCACATCATGGCCCACCTGCTCAGCAAGGAGGCGCTCGACGAGTATGGCGAGCTGCAGATCCCCGAGGTCGCCGAGCTGCTCACGCTGCGCACGATCAAGCCCGACGGGCGCCGCCTCGAGCCCGAGATCGTACCCGGCAAGGACGGGGTGAGCCTGCGTGATCTGGCGATCGGCGACATCGTCGAGTACGAGTACATCGTGGAGCGCGGCCCCGCGGGGGCCGTGCCCGGCTACATCGACGTCTCGACGTTCCGCTTCCAGTCCGCCGAGGTGCCGTACCACCGCTCCGAGCTGCTGGTCGTGGCCTCGCCGGGGCTCGCGCTGCGCTTCGACGAGCGCAACGGTCCGCCCGTCGATCGACCGAGCACCGTGGAGATCGAGGGTCGCCCGCTCACCGTGCACCACTTTCGCGCCGAGGAGGTCCCGCGGCTCGGGGTCGAGCCTGGCGCGCGACCGTGGCTCGAAGAGCTGCCGAGCGTGCACGTGTACACCGCCCTCGACCTGCCGCTCTATCTCGATGGGCTCGCCGGGCAGGTTCGCGACACGCAGCGCCGCAACCCCGCCATGCGGGCCCTCGTGCGCCGGCTCGTCCGCGGGCGCACGACCGATCGCGAGAAGCTCGAGGCGCTGTGGTCGTGGGTGGTCGAGAACGTGGAGGACGCCGGCGATCTCGCGACACCCGCGACCGCGACCCTGGCCGCGCGCACCGGTAGTCGCATGATGCTGCTGCGCGCGATGCTGCGCGAGGCGGGCCTCGACGCCGAGCTGTGGCTCGCGCGCGACGGCTACGGCCCGCGACCGCTGCCCGACGGCAACCCGCTCATCGAGACCTACGAGGCCGCGATGCTCGCGGTGCGGCTGTCCGACGCCGACGATCCGATGATGGTGATGACGGCCTCCAAGGTGATGCCGCTCGGGTACCTGGCGCCGGGCTATCGCGGGACCGACGGGCTACGCATCCACCTCGATGCAGGCGAGGGCCCCTCGGGCCCGGTGAAGCTGCCGGGCGGGGATCCGGGGCTGCGAGACCTGCGGCGCTACGACGTGACCTTCGCGCTCGACCGCGAAGGGGCCGGGACCGTCTCCGGCACCGTCGCGCTGCAGGGGATGGAGGCGATCCTCTGGCGGCAGGCGCTGCGGCAGATCGATCGCGATCGCATCGAAGAGGTGTTCCAGCAGGCCGAGCTCGGGTGGTTGCCGGGGGCCACGCTGGCCTCGCTCGAGATCGAAGAGGAAGACGCACTCGAGCGCCCGCTGCTGCTGCGGTTCTCGGCCGAGACCTCGGGCGTGGGCGTGGTCCAAGACGGCGCGCTGATGCTGCGCGCGACGCCGATGCCGCTCAACCCGGGCGCTCCCTTCGCAGCGCTGCCGCGTCGGACGACCGGGCTGGTGATCCCCTATGCACCCGAGCTCGAGGCCACGCTGCGCTATCGCATCGATGGCGCGCGACTAGACGCGATCCCGGCGGCGCGCACGATCGAGAGCGAGATCGGCCGGTTCGTCAGCGAGGTCGTCGAAGGGAAGGGCGGTGGGGGCACCGTAACCCTGCGCGTGCACTCGACGCTGCGCACGGGTGTGCTGCCGCCCGAGCGCTACGGCGAGCTCACGAGCTTCGCCCGTCAGGTCGATACCGCCGTTCAAGACCTGCTTCGCGCACGGTGAGCGGGTACGCCCCCCGTCCCCGTGCGCACGGCTGAGCGGATGGGCTACAGCCATTCACGTGCCCCATATCGCGGAATGGACAGATTCCGTGGCTGTCGCCCACCGTAGGAATTGGACCGCAGATTGCACCGAGTATGAGTTCCTCAGGCCAAGGAGCGCTCGGTGACCCTACCGTTCGATTTCGACCCCCATCTCGCGCGGCAGTCACCTTCGACGGTACGCGGCGCGAAGCCGATGCCGTCGCCCATCACGTGCCTCGACGAGTGCACGCGACCGGCCGACGTCCCGACCGCGCGCGAGCACCCGCTCTCGGGGACGCTGCTCTACGGTACGGACATGCGACTCGACGTGCGGGTCGGCCGGGGCGCCTCGGCGCTGGTCTACCGCGCGACGCGGGGTCGCGGTGGCTCCTCGGCGGCCGTGAAGGTGCTCCACTCCCACAGCCAAGGCGCGGTGCACGATGGCCTGCATCGCGAGGTGCAGATCCTGCAGCAGATCGACTCGCCGTGGGTGGTGAAGGTGGAAGGGGAGGGCGTGCTCCCCGATGGTCGACCCTGGTACGCGATGGAGTACATCGACGGGCGCTCGCTGGCCACGATCCTCGGCACCACGGCGCACCTCGAGCCCGCGCGCGTGGTGGGCTGGCTGCGGGGCGCATGCCGGGGCCTCGCGGCGATCCATGCCGTGGGCTGGGTGCACCGCGACGTCAAGCCCGGCAACCTGGTGGTGGTGGACATCGGGGGCTACGACGCCGTGAAGATCGTCGATCTCGGGATCGCGGAGCGAATCGGAGCCAAGCCCCGCGCGCTCTCCGGCACGCCCGACTACATCGCGCCCGAGCAGGCCGAGCTCGGCCCCGTCGACGTGCGCTCGGACGTCTACGCGCTGGGATGCTGCGCCTATGAGCTGCTCAGCGGCCGTCGCGTGGTGGAGGGCGAGAGCTCGTTCGCGAAGATCGACGCGCACATTCGCGGCCTGCGGCTGCAGTGGCCCGAGGCGCACGAGATCCTCCCCGCGCTGCGCGAGCTGGTCGAGCGCTGCGTGGCTCGCCAGCCCGATGCGCGGCCCCCCCAGATGAGCGTGCTCGAGCTCGAGCTCGCGCGGGTGGCCGATGCGCTCGTGGGGGTCACGGCGCGCAAGGCCGAGCAGCGGCGCTCGATCGCACGCTCCGCCGTGACCGAGGTCGTGATCGGGTGGCCTCACCCGGCGGCATACCTCAGCCTGGCCAACCCGCCGCCGCAGCGGCCCCGTCGCTGGTCGCGTCGAGCCAAGACGATGCCGACCGCGCTCAACCCGGGGGCTTGCCCAGCCGCAACGTGATCTCGAGGATCTCCCGGTGCGCGCGCAGGCGCAGCGCGTAGCCCTCGTCCTCGACGCACTCGATCAGCGCCGCCACGCCCGCCTTGGGCTGCCGCTTGGGCTCGACCAGCGCAACGTGGCGCAGACGGCCCGCCTCGAAGCGCAGCGTGAGCACCACCTGCCCCAGCGCGCGCTCGGCTCGCAGCTCGGGCACGCACACCGCGAGATCCTTGGCGAAGCCCTCGAGGCGCGGCTGATCGCTGGCCTCGAGCGGGTAGGGCTGCTCGATCGCCACCCGCGGATCCGGCCACGCCAATCGCTCTCGCGCCGCCAGCCAGGCATCCCCGTCGCCAGCGCCCTCGGCCGGGCGCGTGCCGTCGGCCATCCAGCCCACCGCGGCGAACGGCCGCTGCGGCCCGCCCTCGAGCGCGACCAGCAGCTCGATCACCTGCTGGAGCTGGACGTCACCGCCCAGGCTCACCACTACCCCGCGCTCGCGCGGGTAGGCCCGGGCGATGCGCTCGACCAGCGCCCGGAGCTCGCGCGCATCGCTGGGCGACCGGGCGAGCCAGCGCCCGTCCACCGCCAAGCGAGGCCCGCGGCCGTCGAGCTGCACGTGCACGCGCGCGGCGGCCCACGCCCGATCGCCGGCGCGCTGGCCCGCGGCATGGGTGACGTAGAGCGGCAGCGCGGTCACGACATGACTCGTGTCCGGGGCCAGCCGCGGCTCGCGAACGGCGAGCTCGAGCCGCTCGGCGTGGGCGCGAAACACCGCCCGCAGCGCTGCGCGCAGCTGGGGCGAGGGCAGCTGCGGATCCGCGACCAGCAGCAGCGTGCCGCGCCCGTCTCGCGCGAGCGCATTGCCGAGCGCCTGCGAGACCTCGACCACGTCGGCCTCGAGCGAGACGCTGCGCGCGAGCGTGCGCCCGGCGTCCACGGTGAGGCGCCCCTCGTGGATCCAGGCCACGAGCGCCAGGCTCTCGGCCCGCGCCGTGCCTGCCGGTAGCGTCGCGAGCGGCCAGTCGTCGCGCCGCGCCGCGGGCAGCGAGGCGCGGAGCGTGTCGTGGAGCGCATGGTCGTCGCCGGAGCGCCGCGCGACCACCTCGGCCCAGCGCGGCACGGCCCCGAGCTGCTCGCGTTGCGCATCGATCGGCGCCCACAGTCGATCCGCGGTGGGCCACGGCGGGCGGGCGTGGGGGGCCGTGTCCGCCAGCAGATCCTCGACCGAGTCGCGCTCGGCGTAGAGCGCCTGCACGGCGACCTCGAGCCGCGCCTGCGGGGGCATCTCGACGGCGCCCGCCAGCGTGCCGCGCACGTGGTCGTAGAGTCGCCAGCGCGCGTTGTCCTGCAGCCGCGGGTGTCCATCCTCCGCGATCGAGCGGTAGACCAGCGTGCGGATCGACAGGTCTTCGGCCGAGGCGGGAGGCTGGAGATCGGTCGAGAGCATCATGATCGCATCGGCCGTGAACGCGGCGACCGGCTCGGCGTGCGTGAGGTGGGCGCGGTCGTCGAGCGCGAGGGCTTCTTGCAGCAAGCGCTCGCTGGCCTCGCGGCTCGCTCGCTCGCCCACGCCGCTGGTGTTGCCGCCGAGCGCGGCCCACAGCGTCTCGCGAGCGTCCGCGTCGGGAGCGAAGCGGGCCGCGTCGTAGAGGTCGAGTAGCCGGTCGAGGCGAACCATCCGCGTGTGGAGATCGCCCGCGGCCAGCTTCGCGAGCGTCTCGACCTCGGCGGGGGGCGAGCCGACCAGCGGACCGTCGATCCAGGCCACGGGCGCGGCCTCGGGCCGTGTGGTGGCGGCGGGATGAGCGCAGGCCGCAGTGGCCAGCGCAAGACCCAGGAAGGGGAGGCGATCGCGCGTCATTTCGTCCGTGGGTGGCGCCTCGATCGCATAGCATACGCGTCGCCGATGATGGTGCGCGCGTTCACTGCCCGGCCGTCGCGCGCTCGCGCGGCCGCGCCCCGCTGCACCCGTGGCTCCCTCGTCGCGTGGTTCGCGGGGATGCTGGGCGTCGCCATCGCGAGCGGCAGCGCGCCGGCCCAGGCCGCCGAGGTGCGCACCGTCGCGCGAACCATCGGCGAAGCCTACATGGTGCGGCTGCCCGGGCCCGAGGGGGCGCTCGTCAGTCGCCGCCGCGTCGTGCAGTACGTGAACCTCGGCGTGTTCGAGCTGCTCCCCCCCAAGGAACCGGGGCAGTGGCGCCGCGACCCCGAGGACGGGCAGCTGCGACTGGTGAGCTCGCTGCGGCTGCGCAACGACTTTGGCACCTACCAGAGCCGCGCCACCGGCGATGCGCAATCGCTGCTCCAGGCGCTCGACGGGCGCCAGATCGATCTCCTGTTCGGCTACCTCGAGGGGCAGAACCTCGGCGGCTGGATCGATCTGCGCGCGGGTCGGCAGTTCGAGATGTCGGGCCTCGACTTCTACGCATTCGACGGCGGCTGGGTGAAGGTGCGGACCCCGGCCCATCTCGCGGTGGAGGCATTCGGCGGCCTCCAGGTCGACGGCACGGCCGTGTTCGGCTTTCCCACCTTCGAGCTCGACGGGACCTCGGGCACCGGCGCCGACCAGGTCTCCTCGCCGATGGTGGGCGCCGCCGTGTCGATGGCCGACGTGGAGTTCATGGACGCCCGCATCGCGTATCGGCGCACGTGGACCCCGGCCTCGCTGGGTGAGGAGCTCGTGGACAGCGACGGCACGCTCGGCCTGCGGCCAGCCGTCGATCAAGAGATCTGGAGCGGCAGCGTGGCGCTGCGGCTGGCCCACGGCAAGCTCTCGCCGTTCGCCTCGGCGCGCTACAACCTCGGCACGAGCCGCATGGACGACGTCAGCACCGGCATCACCTGGGCGCTCACCGAGCTGCACACGGTGCGTGCCCAGTACCTGCGCACGATCCCCGCGTTCGACCTCGACTCGATCTTCAACGTGTTCTCCGTGACCCCGTTCGAGGACGTGCGCGTGGTCTACGAGGTCCGCCCCGGGCCGCGCTGGCGCCTCGACGCGCGCTTCCAGGGGCGGCTGTTTCGCGACGAGGTCACCGGGGTGCTCGGCACCGCGCCCGAGCAGGCGCTGCGCTTTGGCGGCGGGGGAGGGGCGGGGGCCGCCTATCGCAACCGTCGCGTGGGCCTGCGGGCGGATGCCTACGGCCTGGGCGGCGAGGGAGGCCTGCGTGCCGGGGCCAGCCTCGACGCGCGCACGCACGTGATCTACGACCGCCTCGGCCTCGATACGCGCGGATACGTGCTCTACTACACCGATGACGCCAACCCGGATCGCAACGGCTACAGCGTGGCCGTGCAGGGCGGCGCCAACGTGCGGCTCGGCCACGGCATCTACCTCAATGCCGTCGCCGAGGAGATGTTCACGCCCTACTATCGCGGCGCGTTCCGGGCCTTCGGGATCTTGAGCGTGGACTGGGCGCTCCGAGGAGGACGGCGATGATCCGACGCATGCTGGGCAAGCGACCCGCGCTCGCGTGGATCGTGCTGTTCGCGGTGGGCCTGTGCTGGGACCTCGCGGTGCAGGGCGCCCCGCCGCCCTCACCCAGCCGCACCGCGGTCGTCGGCGACGGCACCAAGGCGCGCGCCCGCGGCGAGATTCCCACCACCACGGCTGTGACCTACGGCCCGGTGCGCCGCGGCTCGCCCGTGTACCCCGAGCAAGAGATCCCGCTGCACTTCAACCACGGGCAGCACCTCGCGCTCGGGCTCGACTGCGTGCGCTGCCATACCGAGATCGAGAGCAGCACCCGCGCGCGCGACTTCAACTTTCCCCGCGGGACCACGTGTGACGAGTGCCATGGCCCGCAGCACCCGCGCCCGCGCGGCGAGCCGGCGCGCTGCGACACCTGCCACACCCAGGTCGACGACGAGGGGCGCGTGCTGGCCGGCCTGCGCGCGCCTCGGCCCCAGCTCGCGTTCAACCACCGCTTGCACGCCTCGCCGCTCGCCGGCGCCAGCAGCTGCGAGAGCTGCCACGGCGACATGAGCCGCGTGCGGCTGGCCACCACGCTGCAGCTACCGCGCGAGGCCGACTGTCTCAGCTGCCACGACGGCTTCCAGGCCACCGAGCGCTGCGGGGCGTGCCACCCCACCGACGCCACGGGCCGCCTGGCCACGCGCGCCCAGGACGATCGCGTGCTGCCGGCCTTGATCCCCACGGGCAACAGCGGCTGGGGTGCGGCCCATGATCTCGGGTTCGTCGAGGACCACGCCGGCATCAGCAAGGCCAATCCCAAGCTGTGCCAATCCTGCCACGACGAGACGTTCTGCACGGACTGTCATGCGGGCACGATCCGCCCGCTGCGGATCCACGCGGGCGACTACCTCACCGCGCATGCCCTCGACGCGCGCGCGCGCACGCAAGACTGCCAGGCGTGTCACCGCACCCAGACGTTCTGCCTGGGCTGCCACGAGCGCATGGGCTTCGGCGAGCGCGACACCAACGGCGGCGGGGCGTTCGGCGTGGGCGGAGGCCTGCGCTTCCACCCCGACGGCTGGTCGGGCCCGCCTGGGGTGCCGCAGACCCACGCCCATGCCGCGCAGCGCAACATCGGGGCCTGTGCCAGCTGTCACTCCGAGGACAGCTGCCTGGCCTGCCACGCGACCACCGGCGCCGCTCGTCCGGGCCTCGACGTGAGCCCGCACGGCCCCGGATTCGGCCAGTCGGCGCGGTGCAGCGCCCTCGCCAGCCGCAACCGCCGCGTGTGCCTCAAGTGCCACGCACCCGTCGATCCGCAGCTCGATTGCCGCTAGCGCGGCGTCGGCTCAGTCGTCGTCGTCGTCGTCGTCGCCGTCTAGCAGGCCACGCACCGAGAAGGGTGCGGCCTCGAACGGCTCGGCGTGAACGCGCTCTTCCCCCTGCGCCTCGAGCACGAGCAAGTATCCGTCCAGCGTCCAGCGGTAGACGATCAGGGTCTCGGCGATCGGATCGATGAGCCAGTAGTGGGGGACGCACGAGCGCTTGTACGCGCGCATCTTCTTGACCACGTCGTTGCGCTCATTGGACGGCGAGAGGATCTCGCACACCCAGTCCGGCCTCACCAACAACGGGCTGTGCAGGGGTAGCTCGGGCAATCGCTCGCGTCGCCAGCCCGCGATGTCGGGCCGGTACACCTCGTGCTCTTCGAATTGGATCTCGGTCTCCGTGA
Source organism: Nannocystaceae bacterium (assembly GCA_041600735.1). Lineage (GTDB taxonomy): Bacteria > Myxococcota_A > Polyangia > Nannocystales > Nannocystaceae > Paraliomyxa. Next base: position 1,770 of record JBFIJN010000004.1, on the reverse strand, counting down.
TGAAGCGCCAGCCGCCCGGCCAGCGCCCGCCAGGCTTGCGATCGTAGCGACCCCCGAGCCGCATCGTGAGCCGCGCCTGCGAGCTGCCGTGTCGCGGGCTCGGCTGCGCCTTGCGCACGAGCTCACCGTCGATGACCTCGTGAAATCGCTCGGGCTCGGGGATCGCGAGCAGATCGACGATCGTCGCGGACCTTTGCTCCTTCACCGCGATCGACATGGGACGAGGATAGTGCGTGCGCCGCGGCCTGGCCACGAGCAAAGCGCGAGCGGAATCCGCTACGCTCGCGGGTCGGGAGGGGCTTGATTCATGAAGTTTCGGATGGGGTCGATCATCATCGCCGCGATGCTGGGATGCGGGCCCGTGGGGCCCGAGGTCACCACCGGCGTGAGCGGAGGCTCGGGCGCGAGCTCGACGGGCCAAGATCCGACGGCCACCGGCCAGGCCACGGGCGCGGTCTCGGCCACGCAGGCGGGCTCGGCCGATGGATCGGGGACCGGCCTCGATCCCGACACCACCGCGGGGGAGGTCACTGGCGGCAGCGACGCGACCGACGGCTCGTGCCCCGCGCCCCTCGAGCCCCCCGGCGGCCCGTGTCCGCGGGATTGCACGAGCTGCAGCGACAACGTCTGCAACATCGTGTGTGACAACCCCGACCAGTGCAGCACGATCGAGTGCCCGCCCGACTTCGCGTGCAACGTGATCTGCGAGGGCGTCGATGCCTGCGATGGCGCGATCATCACTTGCCCGCCCGACTATGCGTGCAGCGTGCACTGCCTGGCTGGCAACGACGCGTGTGGGGACGTGGACATCGACTGCGGGGCTGGCCCGTGCTCGGTCGAGTGCGACGGTCCCGACGGACCCTGCACGGGCACGGACCTCAACTGCGGCGCCGGGGAGTGCACGGCCACCTGCGGCGTCAGCGACCCACCGCCGACGGTGAGCTGCGGGGATGCCTGTGGGTGCGCCCAGTGCTGAGGGGGCGGCTAGCTCGGCGGGACCACTGAGTACACCGTGAAGAGCTCGACCTCGGTCATCGCCAGCAGGCGATAGGAGCGATCGGGGCTGATCATCACCGGCGCGGCGGGTAGCAGCTCCACGCGGTCGACCTCGTGACCGTCGTGGACCTCGAGCACGCCGCGGCCGCCGGTCAGCATCACCACCATGTCGCGGCGGCCGTGGGTCGAGACCACCACGTTCTCGCCCTCCTTCACGCGTAGCACCGTCGACGTGTAGCTCTCGCCGCGCGCCCACACGAACGAGCCGCCGAACGTCTTGGGGGAGAACGGCGGGCCGAAGTCCGCCTCGGACTCCTCGATGTCGTCGGCTCCCTCGATGTCGTCGTCGGGCTCATCGGCCATGCCTGCGAGCCTACCCGACCTGACGCAGCCGTGCGACGGCCGACTCAGCCCGGCTTGACCGGCGTGGGCTTGACGGGAGTGGGCGTCACGGGTGTCGGCGTGGGCTTGGCCGCGTCGGGCTTGACCGCATCGGGCTTCTTGGGCTCGACCTTCTTGGCGTCGACCTTCTTGGTATCGGCCTTCTTGGCGTCGGCCTTCTTGGTGTCGGCCTTCTTGGCGTTGCCCTTCTTGCTCTTGGTGCTCTCGTCGGCCTCGGCCTCCTCGACCACTTCTTCGCCTTCGCCGGCCACCTTGCCGGGTTCCTCGACGTAGCCATCGGCCTTGCCTCCGGCCTCTTGCTTGTCCTTCACCCGCAGCTGCTCGGCCTCGCGGGAGCGGCGAGCCGCGTCGTGGTCCCACTGATCGACCTTG
>JBFIJN010000003.1:0-60893 GCA_041600735.1 Nannocystaceae bacterium | reverse complement strand
GAGCTCCTCGTCCATCGCGGCTCCTAGGTTGGCAGCAAACGCGAGAGACTCTATTTTACAGCATTCGACCGTATTTCAATCGACACGGAAGATGCCGTATTTTGGCGATTGTGGGCACAATTCAGGAGATTTCACGCATGGACCGCCGATCCTCGGCATTAATACGGCTCTTATCGTTTGAAATAACTGCGCACCTGGACCACGCTTGCTCTCGCACGTGGAAGTCGTTCTCGGTCTCATCATCGCGATGGCCATCGGCCTCACGGGCGTGGGTGCAGGCACCCTCACCGCCCCCGCGCTGATCCTGTGGTTCGACGTGCCGCCTGCGATCGCGGTCGGAACGGCGCTGGCCTTCGGCGCGATCGTCAAGCTGCCCGCGATCGTCTCCTACCTCGCGCGTCGCCAGGTGGACTTCGCCGTGTTCCGCCGCATGGCGCTCGGCGGAGTGCCGGGGGTGCTGGTGGGCGGCCTGCTGCTGCAGGTGCTCGACCACGGACGGCTGCGCGGCGTGGTGCTGTTGCTCGTGGGCCTCGTGGTGATCGTCTCGGCCTTGCTCTCGCTGCTGCGTCGGCGCGATGCCGAGACGGTCGACGCCCCGGAGCGCCGCCGCTGGCTCGCGCCGATCTCCGCAGCCATCGGCGTCGAGGTGGGCTTCTCCTCGGCCGGGGCCGGAGCGCTCGGCACCCTCACGCTGTTCCACTTCACCTCGCTCACGGTGGCCCAGGTGGTGGGCACGGATCTCTTGTTCGGGATCTCGCTGGCGGCGGTCGGCGGCTCGCTGCAAGCCGCGTTCGGATCCTGGGACCCTGCGCTGCTGCTCAAGCTGCTGAGCGGTGGGATCTTCGGCGCGGTGCTGGGGGCCAACCTCGCCGTCGTGGTGCCCGCGCCCGCGCTGCGCACGGGCCTGCTGGTGTGGCTGCTCTACGTCGGCGGCCACATGACGCTCAAGGCCGTGGGCGTGCTCGCAGCCGCGTTCTAGCCTGAGCTTGGGCCCGCGCTTCGGCCGGCGCTAGGCGGCAGGATCGGAGCCGGTCGCGGGCGCGCGGTACGTGTAGTAGTCGCCGCCGTAGTCGTAGCGCTCCTGGCGGGTGTCGACCTCGTTGAGGATCACCCCCATCAGGTTGGCGTCGGCTTGCCCGAGCTGCGTGAGCGCGCGGTGCAGCTCGCCGCGCGTGGTGGAGTCGCAGCGCGTCACGACCACCACCGCATCGGCCTGCCCGGCCAAGATCAGCGGATCGGTGACCGGGAGCACGGGCGGGCTGTCGATCACCACGAGGTCGAAGCGCTCCTTCAGCTCGCCGAGCAGGCGACGAAAGCCCGGGCCTTCGAGCAGCTCGGCGGGGTTGCCGGGGATCTCGCCGCACGGCAGCACCCACAGGTTCTCGGGGGCATCGTCGGGCGAGCGCAGCAGCGCCTTGTCGAGGTCGGCGCGCTCGGCCAGCAACGCGGAGAGCCCCAGCTCCTCGTTCTCCACCGGCCCGGGGAAGATGTGGTGCAGCCGCGGCCGCCGCAGATCGGCATCGATGAGCACGACCTTCTTGTTGGCCTGGCAGAACGAGAGCGCCAGGTTCATCGCCGTGGAGCTCTTGCCCTCCGAGGAGCTGGGCGAGGTGATCATGATGCTGCCCAGCGGCTCGCGACCCTGCGCAAACGTGAGCGAGGTGCGGACGCCTCGGCAGCGCTCGGCCATGAGCGACTGCGGATAGAGGTGCGCGTAGAGATCGCGCTGGCGTCGCTGCGCCCGCACGTTGCCCATGCCCAGCCGATTGTCGGCGGGTAGCAGCGGCAGCTGCCCCAGCACCGGCAGCCCAAACCCGGCCAGCGCGCGCTCGAGGTCGAGCAGCCCGCGGATGCGGTGGTCGCGAAAGTCGATGCTGATCGCCAGGAGCGCCCCCAGCCCCAGCCCGCCCACGAGCCCCAGCGCGAGCAGCAAGAGCTTGGGCGGGAACACGGCCAGCGTGGGCACGGTGGCGCGGTCGAGGATCTCGATGCCCTCGGCCTCGACGCGGTTGGTGATCGCGATCTCGGTGTCGCGCCGGGCGACGAGCAGGTAGTCCTCGGCTGCCGCGGTCGCCTCGCGCTCGAGCTCTCGATAGCCGCGCTCGAGCTGTCCGAGGCCGAGCGCCTTCTCGTTCTCGCGCCGCAGCGCCCCGCCGAGATCACGCTCGGTGCCGCGCGCGGCCGCCAGCTGCGACTCGAGCGAAGCGACCAGGCTCTTGGCCTCGCGCTCGATCTTGGTGTTGACCATGTCGAGGCGTCGCTTGGCCTTGCGGTGCTCCTCGTGCTTGGGTCCGTACTCCTCGTCGACGTCGTTGAACGCGGTCTCGGCGTCGATCTGCTCCTGGCGGAGGCGCTCGAACAGGGTGCGGTCCTCCTCGCGCAGCATGCTGGCCGCGGCGAGATCGCGCTTGTCGTGGAGCTGCTTGGCCTGCACCAGCAGGTTCTGGATCTCGATGCGCTTGGCCTCGGCGTCCTTGGCCCGCGTGCTGAGAGTGAGCACGTCTTGCGTGATCACGTTCTGTCGATCCGACAGCGAGATCGAGGTGATCTCGTGATCTCGCTTGAAGTCCTCGAGCGCCTTCTCGGCCGTGTGGACCTCGTCGAGCGCCTTGGCGCGCTCGATCGTGATGTTGTCCTTGGCCTCGTCGCCCACCCGCGAGCGGCTGCGCTTCACGTGCTCGATGTAGGCGTCGGCGATCGCATTGGAGATCTCGGCGGCGACCGTGGCATCGGGGTACTCGGCCGAGATCTCGACGACCCGCGAGTTGCGGACCTCTTGTACGAAGGTGATGTCGCGCAGCCGCTGCACCGGATCGATCTGATCGGCGAGCGCCGCACGCTCGACCTCGGACTCCACATTGGCGATCCCCAGGAACACCGGGTCCTTGGCGAGGCCGAGCTCGGCGAGCGCGCGCTCGGCCACCGCGCGGCTCTGCATGATGGTGCGCTGGGTCTGGTAGTACTCGCGATAGCCCAGCACGCGGCCCTCGGAGTCTTCGGCCACGCCCTTGACCTTGTCGAGCACCTGCGGCCCCGACATGTGCAGCACCACGCTCGCGGTCGCCTTCCAGCGCGGCTGCAGCAGCATGATCGCGAGCGCGGCCGCGGCCAGGCACAGCGTGGTGGTGACCGCGAGCACCAGCCACCGTCGGCGCAGGATCCCCAGCAGGCGCAGCGCCTGCGCCAGTACGTCGGCGTGGGCGGCCTCTTCCTCGGGGCGCGGCGGCGGAGGGCCGACCGCGAGCTGCGGGGTGCGAGCCATTGGGAGCAGACAGCTTAGCAGTGGGGTCCCGCCGCTCCAGGTTTGTCGCAGGCTTCGACCGCGCGCGCGCGAGCGGGAAGGCGAAGATCGCGTTTCTTGCCTCGTGCACCGCGATATGCGGGGGCCACGGGTGCCCTGGCGTGCACGAGGGAATCGCTCGGCGTCAGTCGCGGGCGGGGTCCGAGCGGGGAAGAACACGCTCCACGAGGGTCACCAGCGGCGGATCGCACGACGCTGGGCCGTGGCGGGCGGCGTAGCGCCGCAGGTTCGCGAGCGCGAGCTCGGCGGGCTCGAGGGTAGCGGTCGCAGCGGCGAGCAGCGGGGAGAGGGCGGCCTCGATGGAGTCCAGCTCCACGCGCTCCGCCGCGAGCTCGGCCGCGAGCAAGTGCTCGTACGTCGCCTGCCAGCGCGGGTCGTGCTCGCGATCCGAGCCCAGCGCGCGCCGCAGCGATCGCAGCTCGAGCACGCGAGCATGGGGCGGAGCCGCGGCGCCGAGCAAGCGCTCGAGTCCTTCGCGATCGAGCGCCACTCCGAGCGAGGCCAGCCAGGTGCAGGCGAGCAGCACGTCGACGTCGAGGCCGTGCGCGTCTTGCAGCTGCAGGCACGAGGCCGCGACGCCCGGGCGCGCGTAGGCCTGCACGGCGAAGTGCCAGAGTGCCGTGCAGCTCTCCTGCGATGACGGGGTCATGCGGGCAGCGTAACCTGCCGCCCCGCTCAGCCGCGGCGGCGGCGGAGCGCGCCGAGGCCGAGGGCCAGCAGCGCCAGCGACCAGCTCGGGCGGTTGTCGCCCTCCGAGCGGCATCCGCAGCCGCCCGTGCCTCCATCAGCCCCGGCGCCGTCGCTCGAGCCACCGTCGTCGCAGGAGAATGCGCGGGTGAAGCTGGTGCTGTTCCACTCCGCGAGGAGCTCGTCGATGAGCGGGGTGTTGTCGATGAGCACGACGGGCGCCCCGTCGATGACGTGCTCGGTCACGCGCTCGGCCCACGGCATCTCGTCGGGGGCGATGTTGGGCCACTGATCGAGCACCGCGAGCTTGACGTTGCGTGCGCTCCGGGCCAGCTGCATGTCTACGCTGCCGCCGCAGGCGAAGTGGCGGCTCGAGGTCACGGCGGTGTCGTCCTTCTCGGCGTACTCGGCGGGGCCCACGTGGAAGGTGGGGTCGAGCGTCATCTCGTGGGGCGAGATCGTGGTGTAGAGCCGGGTGACGACGGGGTTCGCCTCGAGGATCGCCTGCGCGTGCTGGCCGGGGACGACCACGCGCTCGCGCAGGGTCCGTGCGAACTGGGGGCCGTCCCAGGCCGCGAGGTCGACTTGGTCTTCGTAGCACTCGATGCAGCCGTAGAAGTCGTCACGGTCCACCCCGTCGGGCACGGGCAGGAAGTTGGCCATGATCCCCTGGATCAGCGGGTGGAAGAACGTGCACTCGCCGGCCTCGCACGCGATCAGGCCCTGGGCCGCGAGCAGCGAGGGGGCGTCGAGCGCGGTGGCGGACGCGAACACGGCGTGATCCCAGCGCTCGTCGACCAGGCCATCGCGCGGCACGACGGCGCTCGGGCCCACGTACTCGGTGACGAAGCCGTGGCCATTCACCAGCGGGGTGTCGATGGCCATCGTCACCACTTCCTTGTAGTTGCTGGCCAGATTGATCCAGTCGAGCTTGAGCGGGTTGAGCTCGACCTCGCGATAGTTGGTGGGGACGACCCGCGCGCTCGACAAGAAGAACGTGCGGATGTCCATGTCCTCGCTGGCGGCGATGCCAGTGAGGCGAATGGGCACACACGGCTCGGTGCCCTCGTAGCGCATCGTGATCGGGTGAATCTCGCCGATGCCCGCGCCAGTGCCCAGGCGCACGGCGGCAAACAGCGCGCCCTGCTCGATGTACTCCTGCAGGATCGGGGTGGCGAGCGGGTCCTGGAAGAACTCGTTGTCGCCCAGCCAAGTCATCAGATCTTCGGCGGTCAGCGCTTGCAGGACCACGATGTCGAAGGCCCCCACCGTGTCCTGCGCGACCACCTCGACGCCTCCGCCAGTGGTCCCGCCGTCGTCGCCACCGTCGCCGCCATCGGCAGCGCTCGTGCCCGCGGCTCCGTCGCCGCCAGAACCGTCGCAATACCCACCATAGTCGCCGTCATCGAAGTCGCCGCCGCCGTTACCCCCACACGAGTCGACGTCGTTGGTGTAGCCGTAGCTGGGGACGGTGGAATTCTGGAGCCCGACGAACAAGCGCTGCGAGCCCACCGAGAACTCGGGCGCCGTGCCCAGCACGGGGATGATCCAGGCAAAGCGCTCCGCGCCCGACTCGGGGTCGTACTGGATCTGGATGTGCGCTTCGACGTGGGTGTCGCCCACGACGAAGAGGATGGTCTCGCCCGTCTGATCGATGGGCATCGCCTCGGGGTCCATCACGGCGGGCCCGGCATCGCAGAAGGTCCCTCCGCACGCTTGTGCGGGTTGAGGGGCGATCACGGCCAGGAGCCCGCCCATGCCGAGGGCGAGCGCAGTCGTTTCGATCGAGCGCATATTCGGTCGTCTCCAAGCCAAGGAAAACAAGGGTGGTGGGAGCGTCCGAGGCTCCCGCAGGCCGCCCCTGTCAGTGCAAACACCAAGCCGACTGCAATTCCGGGGGTTTGGCCCAGGCGGTCGGGAATCGGTGGGACGCTCGCGTCCCGCTGCTCTGGCATCGATGTCGCGATCGCCCAGCGCCTGCGCCCAAGCGGCGCGGCAATGCGAAGCACCGACGTGGGGCACGAGGACTTCCTTCAGCGACCGATGGGACTGGTAGGATTGGCCCACCATGCGTGTGCGACCGTCGATCGTGATCATGTGCTCCCTGCTCGGCTGTGCGGATGATGCTCTGGATGCCAGCGGCTCATCTTCGTCTTCCGGTACGACGGCGAGCGCGATGACGACGGAGTCGAGCACCGGCGGGGTCTCGGGCTCGAGCTCGTCCTCGTCCGGGCTGGGCTCGTCGTCGACGACGGGCGCGGCCGACACGACGGTGGGACTCTCGGCCGAGTCGAGCAGCACCGGTCCCGCGGACAGCTCGTCGGGCGAGCCGGGGAGCACCACCAGCGGCTCGTCGGGGGAGCTGGGGACGACCGCAGAAGGTAGCGGCACGAGCGGAGGCGAGCTCGAGTGCATGCCCACCTATCCCGACGGTGATCAGGCGTGCAACGACGGGGTCGTGGTGGCGGGCGAGGTCTGCTACGAGACGCAGCCGCCGCTTCACGACGCCGGGACGTTTGCCACGCGGGTGTGGGCCGGTGACCTCGACGACGATGGCGATCCCGATGCGCTGGTGCTGGTGGAATTCCCGGCCGCGCTCACGGTGGCGCTCAACAACGGGCTCGGCAATCTCAGCGTCGAGGACAGCTACACGCTGGTGATGGGGGCCGACACGGGCTCGCGAGACGTTGCGGTGGGTGTGATGGACGGCGATGCATGGGTCGATGCCGTGGTGGCGTTCTCCTCGCCGCCCAGCCTGCTGGTGCTCGCCAACGACGGAGGCGGGGCGTTCGGGTTTCCGATCGTGACCGCGCTGCCCACGGCTCCCAATGCGGTGGTGGTGGGCGACCTCGATGGGGACCTGCTCAATGACGCGGTGGTGGCCGATGCGCTCGGGGTGACGGTGCACTACGGGCTCGGCAACGGCGCGTTCGGCATGTCGGCGACCTCCTCGGATCCGGCGCTGGTCAATGGTCGCGACCTCGCGATCTACGACTTCGATGGCGACGGCGATCTCGATGTCGCGGTGGCCTTCACCCAGACGGTGGCCGTGTTCCTCAACGACGGCGGCACGCTGCTGGCTCCGAGCACCGCGCCCGTTGCGACCTCGGCGTTCGGGCCCAACGACATCGCGGTCGGCGACGTGACGCTCGATGGCATTCCCGACATCCTCGTGGCGGACAGCCTGGAGAACGAGGTGCACGTGCTCGCGGGGGTGGGGGATGGCACGTTCAACCCAGACCCAGTGCCGCTGGTGGGGCGCTACGTGGTCGTGGGTGATGCCAACGCCGACTGCAATGCGGATGTCTTCACCCGCACGGCGCCGCTGATGTTCGACGAGCTCACGATCTACCCGAGCGATGGCATGGGCGGCCAGGCTGCGCCGCAGAGCTTTGCGTTGCACAGCGGCATGGTCGACATGGAGGGCGCCGACTTCGATGGCGACACGCTGACCGACATCTTGTTCGCAATCGGGCCCAGCGGCAGCTTTGGCGTGTCGCGCACCGAGCCGTGATCCACGGGACTAGCGCTCGCGCCCTGCGAGCAGGGTCGCGTGCGCACCCGTGGGATTGGTCGCGCTCAGCCCGGGCTCGAGCGGGGCGATTGCCACGATCCGCCAGCCGCGCTCGGGGGCGGTGAGCGTGTACATCACCGAGAATTCCCAGACGAGCGTGCCCTCGGGATCGAACATCTCCCAGCCCACGTCGACGGTGAGGTAGCGGGCCTCGATGCGGCGGTGGCCGAGCACGGCGAAGCTGGCCCGGGCCACGCCGACCTCGCGCTGGTGCGCGAGCTGCTGCGTGAGCGCCGCTCGCAGCTCCTCTTGGGACAGCACCGCGTGTACCTGCGGTCCCATGATGAGGCACGGCACGTGAACGAGCTCGACGAGCGCGTCGACGTCCTCCGCGGCGAGGGCACGGCGATAGCGATCGAGGAAGACCGTGAGCGTGGAGGCCACCGTGGGTCGTTCTACCAGCGTGCGGGCCGAAGCGCACGCGGCAAGCGCTCGCGGCTCCGGCCGTGTAGTCCGCGCCCGCATCGTGGTAGAGCCATCATCCAGGACTCGCTCAGCCATGGCCTACCGCAATCCCGTTCCTACCGTCGATGTCATCGTTCACCGTCCCGACGATCCTCGCAGTGTGCTGCTGATCGAGCGCGTCAACCCGCCGCACGGCTGGGCGCTGCCCGGCGGCTTCCTCGACTACGGTGAATTTGCGGCCGATGGTGCGGCGCGCGAGGTGCTCGAGGAGACCGGCATCGATGTCACAACGCGGATCCAGCGGCTGTTTCACGTGTACTCCAGCCCGACTCGAGATCCGCGACAGCACACGCTCTCGATGGTGTTCCTGGCCGACTCCGACGAGACGCCCACGGGGGGCGACGATGCTTCCGATGCTCGCTTCTACTCGCTCGACGAGCTGCCGCCGCTCGCGTTCGATCATGCGCTGATCCTCGCGGACTACGATGCGTACCTGCGCGGCGTGGTGCCGCCGGCTCGCCGCTAGCGGCGAGCGCCTCACCCGCCGAGGCGCTCGAGCGCGGCCTCGGCCCTCGCGATCCGCCCCGACCATGTCGCGATCGCGCTGCGGCGGTTCTCGGCGAGGTGCGGCGCGGCCTCGGCCTGCCAGGCGGCGAGGTTGTAGCGAAACCCGACCAAGATCTCATGCAAGTACACCCGCAGCGCGACGGGATCGCGCGGGCGATAGCCGGGCCCTCCGCAGCCGCACGAATGAAACGTCTGACCCACTTCCCACAGGGTCTCGAGCACGCGCCACGCCCGAACCTTGCTCTGGGGCGGCGCCTGGAAGTCGAGCCCCATCTCGGCCATCGGCGCGCGGCACTCGGGGCAGCGGGCGGGGTGATCGTCGCCGTCGGGATCCACGTCGTCTCGTAGCCGCCGCTTCCACGCCTTGCGGCACGCGAAGCAGGCGAAGTGCGGCTTGTAGTTGCCAAAGCCGTAGCGACACATGCGGACAGCATGCAGTGCTCGTCTCGCGAGTGTCCAGTGGGTGCGCGCTCGCGATACGCTAGGGCCACCCGTCGATGCGACCCCACGCTGCCACGAACAAGAAGGCGACCGGCCTCGCCCGCGCGCGCATGCTGATGAAGGCCAAGCTCGGGTGGCTCGAGGGCTATCCGAGCGCGCAGGGCTGGGTGGTGGTGCCGCAGCAGGGCGAGCCCCCGGAGGCGCCGCTGGTGCTCACGCGGGACCACCTGCGCCGCGCCACCTACGCGGCGAACAAGCTGTGCGGAGAATTCCCGCGCGCGCTGCCCGTGCTCGTCGGCGATGTCGATGCCTGGCGCGGGGCGGTGAGCGAGGTGCTAGCGGCGATCAAGCCCTCGGTGCACCACGGACAGGCGCTGCCCGGAGAGCTGTTTGGTGCGACCACGATCCACTCGCGCACCGCTCGGGCGCGCGCCTCGGCGTTGACCCGCGAGCACCCGGCCTTGCGCGGCCTCGTGGAGGCGTTGTCGTGGGTGCTGGCCACCCGGGCGGCGAGCGCAGCCAAGGCGCTCGCGTGGGTCGAGCGCGAGGCGGCCGCGCTCACCGTGATGCACGAGCAGCTCGAGCCCGAGGTCGCGCGCACGCTCGGCGTGCAGTGTGTGCACCTTGCCGCCCTCGTGGGGCCCAAGGCCCCCGCGCCGCTCATGCGGCTGCTCGGCGAGCCCTCGATCTATTGCACCCCCACGCATGCGGCCGCGGGCTTCTGCCAGGAGGCCGACGCGATGCTCCAGCACCCCGGGAGGCCCGCGCCGCCCGAGCCCGAGGTCGGGTTACCCGAGGGATTGGCCGGCGCGGTGCGCTGGCTGCTGGCGCAGGACTCCGCCACGGCCAAGCGCTGGCTGACGTTGCTCGAGCGCTGCGATCCGCTGCCCGTGGTGCACGAGTGGGTGGAGTGGTGGCCGCCAATGCGCAAGCTGGTGAGCCACGGTCACTCGATCCGCAACCACGAAGACGATACCCCGCAGCGCAAGCGCAAGCTGGCTTCCCTGCGCCAGCAGATCGTCGCGCTGCGCCGGCGCAAGCCCGGGGAGCTACCGCTGCCGGTCCTGCTCGAGTCGCTGCGGCCGCTGGCCGAGAGCGGCTTCGGCGACGGCCATGCGCCCGCGGGTCGCGTGCTCACGCGCCTCGCGGGCCCGGAGCTCGCGATCGTGCGTGCGGGCCTCGCGATCCAGTGGAGCTACCTGCACGCCTCCCCGCATGCGTGGTGGAGCCCGCGGCGATTGCCAGTGCTGCTGCGTGCGTCCGATGAGTTCTTGCGCGGTCGCCCGATCACCTCCGCGCGGCTGAGCCCCTGGTACGACGATGCGTGTGGCATTGCGGCGCGCGGGCGGGGAGGGTCGTCCATCGATCAAGATCTGCTCGAGCCCGCGGAGCTCGAGCTCGCGGACATCGGTCGCTTCTTCCAGGCGCTACGCTGGCTCGAGGCGCATGCGCCCGCGATCGAGCTGGGCAACGTGACCGATGCCGTGGTGCGCCAGCTCGAGGCGCTGCACGACGCCGAGCTCGCCGCTCGCTTGGCGGTGGTGCTCTACGAGGCCGAGCACCATGACACGTGGATCTCCACCGCAACGCTGCGCGCGGCGTGGCGCGTGTGCGCGCCGGAGCCCGCGGGCTATGCCGCCGTGGTGCAGGCGCTCGAGCGCATCGAGAGCGAGACCGGGCTCTCGCCCGAGGCGCTCGTGGATGGCATGGGCTCGGCGCTGGGCCGCGGTCCGCTGCCGCTGCTGCGCGCGCTGTTGCTCGATGCCGACCTCGGCCCGCTGGTGCAGTGCGGGCGCAAGCTGGCCGTGCTGCATGCGCTGGGCGATCCGCTGCGCCCGCCGCCGTCGAGCTCTGCGGGCGCTCGCGAGTGGATCGCGAGCTACCCGGCGGCGCTCCACGACGATCTCGCGTGGCTGTGCGATCAAACCCCGCAGGCGGAGGCGCTCGCGGCCAAGCTGCTGCGCTCGATCCACCACGGCGCCGCGGCCATCGACGACGAGCGGCGCGCGGTCGAGCGGCTGTTGCAGGAGGCCTCGGCCGAGCGCCGGGGCGCGCTCGAGACACGCTTGCGCACGCTCGCGCGTCGCCAGGCCGAGCCCGCGCTCACCCCCTCGCCGGCCAAGCTCGAGCGGCTCCGCGCCAAGCTGCGCCGTCGCGGCGCGCTGGCTAGGCTCGCGGCGCTCGAGGACGCCGCCGATGCGCTGCTTCCCGGTGCCGTCGCTCGCGAGCTCGGCTTCGAGCGCGCGCCTGCGTGGGCGCTGGAGGAACGCGTGCTCGCGTTATTGGTCCCGCTGCGCCGCCTGTCCGCGCCGATCCGCCAGCTCGTGCGCACGATCATGCGCGCGCGCAATGGCACGCCACCCTGGGATCTTCGCGAGCACCCGGCCAACGCCGCATTCTTGGCCACGCTCACTGCACGAGGCGTGGAAGTCGGGCCGTGGCTGGACGGGATCGGCACGATCGAAGTCGGGCACGGCAACGCGAGGATGAGGCTCTCGCTCGAGGACGATCCGCTCGAGGTGTTTCACATGGGCCGACACTTTGGCACGTGCCTCAGCCCAGGTCAGTGCAACTTCTTCTCCGTGTTTGCCAACGCCGCCGACGTCAACAAGCGGGTGCTCTATGCCCGTGATGCGCGTGGCCGCGTGCTCGGCCGGCGCTTGCTGTGTCTCACCGCGGAGGGCTCGGTGCTGGCGTTTCACGCCTACTGTCACGATCGCACGGCCGGCTTCGAGGAGCACTCGGTCGCGTTCGCGCGGGACCTCGCCGAGGCCATGGGCACGGCCGTGGTGGGCCGCGCGACCGTGCCCCTGCTGCTGGCGAGCGACTGGTACGACGACGGTCCGGTGGACATCGCGGGACAGTTCGCCGCACTGGAGGAGGGCTCGGCGTTTCGCCAGGCGCTGGCGCAGACGGCCCCCGCGGAGCTCCCGGGGCTGGTGCTCGAGGCGTTCGGCCGGCCCAAGCTCGACGAGGTGCTCGCCCCCATGGTGCTCGCCCTGCCGGAGCTCGGCGGGCGCTCCGAGCTGGCGTTGGCCTTGCTCGCGGTCATTCGGCATCCCGAGCGCCTGCCGCTGCGGGGCTGCCAGCAGCTGGTGTGGATGCTGAGCCACGCCGGCGCAGCAGCTCGTGCGCGAGAGCTGCTCGCCGAGCCGATGGCGGCGGCGCTGTGGCAGCAGCACCGCGAGCACGAGTCGATGGATGTCTACGCCGTCGAGGCGCTCGCTCAGCTCGCCCCCGGTCGCGCCCTCGGGCTGCTCAAGCGCACGCGTGCTCGCGGGATTCGCAGCTGGGACGCCGAGTTCGACGTCGGGCGCTTGTATGCGGCCGGCGTGGCCATGGAGGGGCTGCGCCGACCAGCCCAGGCCGTGCGCATGTACGAGCGTGCGCAGGCGGCCGACCGCTCCGGGCACTTCGAGAAGCGCGCCCGCGCACGGCTGTCGGCTCTGGCATGATCGATGGCGAGCGCCATGAGCACCACGATGCGAGTCACCAAGACGAGTGCGATCCCTTCCATCGCGGCGCTCCTGGCCGGTTTGGTCGCGGGCTGTTTCATGGACAGCTCCGCGGACGGCAGTGGCTCGTGCGACGAAGTCATCACCGACGTCTACATGATCGATGCCGCTCAGCACGCGATGCTCGAGCAGAGCGAGGACCAGAATGCGTGCGTGACGATGTGCGCCGAGCTGGGGACCTCGGTCGATGCCGGGTGCTCGTGGTCGACCAACGATCCCTCGGCGGCGCAGCTCGGTGCAGCGGGCACGTACTTGGTGTGGGCGCAGCTGCTGCCCTGGCACAACCCGCTCTACGCGTACGGCAACGGCCGCGACCACGCGCTCACGGGCGCGGTGCGGCTGCGTGCGCGAGACCTGGGCCGCGCTCGAGGCCCACTGCCAGGCCCGACTCGCCAAGGACCCGGGCTTGCGCGACGCGATGGTCGGCATTGCTCGAGATGAGGCTCGCCACGCGCAGCTCTCGTGGGACATCGACCGTTGGGCGCGCACGCAGCTCCCGCGCGAGGCGGTCGCGCGCCTCGACGATGCTCGCCGCGGTGCCGTCGATGCGCTCGAGTTGGCCGTGACGACGCCGCGTGATCCCGCGCTGCGCGATCACGCGGGCCTCCCCGACGCCGCGATCAGCCGACAGCTGTTCGACGAGCTGCGGCGAGCGCTGTGGAGCTGACGCGCTACTGCGCCCGCAGCCGCACCGCGCCCGTGAGCGCGTGGTCGCGGCCGTTGCCGTACGCGTAGAGCGGGTTGTGCCAGGGCAGCAGCTGCGCCCACACGAAGTACGTGCCCGCTGCACCGAGCTGCGCCGCGGACACGCTGAGCTCGACGCCTCGATCGAAGTTGCTGTCGGGGCGGATGCGCTGGGCCTCGTCGCTGCCCACCAGCGGCTGCACGAAGTGGGTGGCGTCCTCCGAGTTGTAGAGCACGTCGACCGTCGCATCGCTCGGATCGCCGCTCGTGCCCAAGATCAGCAGCACGCGATCGTCTCCATCGATGTAGTCCGACACGCGCCCGAACGCGCGCAGCTGCAGCGGCTCGCCGGCGACGTAGTCGATCGTGTCGCCTACCACGTGCTCGTGGTCGGCATGCGCGACGCGCAGATCGATGAACGTGCTGCGATCATGGACGACCACACGCCCCGCGGCGAGGCCATCGAGCACCCCGTCGCTCCCGTTGGTCCACACGAACGTTGGCGCCCACGTGGTCGTGGTCGGCGAGGCAAACTCCGCGTTGGTGGGATCGCACGCGAACCCGCCGCACACGACCTCGCCCGAGTCGTGCACGTCGCTGCCGCCGACCAGCGCCAGCGGCCAGCGACCGGTCTTGAGCATGCCCACCCACGAGCGCTCGATCGGCCGCTCGGGGATCTCGGTGCTCAGCTCGTCGCCCGAGACCACGCCGTTGAGATCGAGCCCGCCGTTGTACGCGCTGTCGTCATCTTGGTCGTGGCGGTTGCCGCCGTTCCACACCTCGAGGCCATCGAAGTCCAGGCTGCTCCAGTCGTACTCCACCCACGGGGCCACGGCCGACTCGTGGTTCACGATCGAGAGGCCTCCCATCTCGCGAATGAGCGCGAGCTGCTCGGCATTGGTGGCGGCGTCGTCGACCCAGCGCTCGCGGAAGATCCCCGGGCCGTAGCCCGCGTCGTGGTCGTAGTCGGTCGGGTCCTCGACGTAGCCCGGGGCGTACACCGGATGGCCCGGGAACGGGTTGCGCGGCAGGAAGCCAAAGTGGCCGTC
The DNA here is from genome assembly GCA_041600735.1 of Nannocystaceae bacterium. GTDB lineage: Bacteria > Myxococcota_A > Polyangia > Nannocystales > Nannocystaceae > Paraliomyxa. The sequence continues at coordinate 46,670 of JBFIJN010000003.1, read as the reverse complement.
GAACTTGTTGGAGATCTCCGAGCCCACCACCAACAGCGTGCTGGGGTCGCTCTCGGTGATCGCTCGCACCACGTCGCGCCCGGTGGCGACCTCGGGCCCCTCGCCCTCGGCACACCACTCGGCAAAGTGCCGCCCGCACTCTTCTTGCTCGTTGTTGGTGTGCTCGGAGAACACCAGCCAGTGCAGGCGCCCGCGCAGCGAGCCCAGGCGGCGGTCGGCGAAGTCGTTGCCGGCATCGTCGGTCGTCGCGTTCGTCATGCGATCGTAGTAGGCCTGCGCGCCGCCGGCCTCGTCGCCGCGCTCGCTGTGGCGCGTGTGCACGTGCAGATCGCCCGACCACCAGTGATTCTCGCGCACGGCGAGATCCCACGCCTGCGTGAGCGTGGGCCCCCAGCTTCCGCTATCGAAGGCCCCGCAATCGAGCCACGCTTGCCACGCGAGCTCGAGGTGGTGACACCCGGGCTCCACCCCCGCGAGATCCCAGGTGAGCTTGGCCCGCTCGCGTGCGCTGCCGCCGTCCTCCCACTGGAGCGACTCGCCGGGGCTCAGCAGCTGGTTGCCGACCTCCAAGCGACTGCCCGGCGGACCGGCCACCAGCGTCCAGCGCACGCGATCGGTCGAGCAGTCGCCAATGCGGGTGCGCACCTCGTAGCCATAGAATGCCTCGCTCGAGGCCATCCGCGGCGGCTCCACGGCAAAGCCATGGTCGTCGGGGGGCGCCGCGTCGGCCCCCGTCGTGGTCGCATCGCACTCGAGCAGCGGCATGCCGGTGTCCTGGCCACCCTCGTCGGTGCCCCCGGAGCCCGTGCTGCCGGTCGAGTCGAGACCGCCGCGGGTCGACCCGCCCGCGGATGGATCCACGCCGCTACCGTCGCTGGTCGTCGCCCCCGCGCTCGCGTCGCGCCCCTCGTCGGCCGCCTGCCCGCCCCCGCACGCGCCCCCGCACACGCCCAGCGCAATCCATCCCGCGCTCAGCCATCGCCCACCGTGCCCCCACGCCATCCCGTCGAGCCTAGCCCAGATCGCGGGCCGACCGGGCGCTCATGGTCGCAGCTTGCCCACGATCATCCCGTTCACCGACACCTCGTCGATCACGGCGCCGGAGTAGACATCGGCCAAGAAGTACACCGCACCGTCTGGGGCCGCGGTCACGGCTGGAGCCTCGGTGTACGTGTTCGAGTACAGCACCTCGGCCCATCGGGCATTCCCTGCATCATCGACTGCCGCGAACGCGGTGCCGTAGACACCGCCCTGCACACCCACGCCGATCGGGCCCAGCTCGAGGAGCCCGGTGAACCGCGTCGCGAACACCGTCGTCCCGTCGGGGTGGAGCGCGGCCGCTTGCAAGCCGATGTTCTGGCCGACCACGAAGCTGCTCGAGATCGGATCGAAGGCCGTGTCGAACCCGACCATGAGCAGCCCGGCCTGGCTCAGGCCGTCGATGGTCGTCCCCACGTTGGAGATCGTCATCAGCCCTCCGGGGCGCGCGAACACCTGCACCGCTCCGACCGCCCACGGCACGCCCTGCGTGAGGCGTTGGTACCCGAGCGGGGTGCCGTCGAGGGCCATGCGCACCAAGAACGGCTCGTAGCCGTCGCTCGGCATGCGCATGCCGCCGAGCTCGAGGTCGGTGCCGCCGCTGGCCAGCAGCAGCGCGAGCTCCTGGGTCTCGGTGACGGCGAGCGCGGCGGTCCCCTCGTAGACCCCGAAGCTCGCGTGACCGACCTGGATCCACGAGAGCGCTCCCGTGCCGTCGATCGCCGTCAGGAAGAATTCCCCCGCGAGCGGGCCACGGATCTCGTCGGTCGCGATGCTGCCACCCACCAAGTAGGTCGTCCCTGCATCGTCGACCGCGGCCGCGATGTAGCTGTCGGAGTCGATCGCGTGGCTCCATACGTGCTCGCCTGCGCTCGTGTAGCGCACCGCGAACGCGCTGTAGCCGGCCGCCGCGGGCAGCCGGGGGCCCCCCAAGCTGGGCGCGCCGAGGTAGCTCCCCGCGACGACGATGTCGCCTGCGGGATCGACCGCCACGGCCGAGGGCCACTGGTACGAGGGCGGGGTGCCGGTACGCTCCCACACGAGACGGCCTTGGGCATCGAGCGCGCGCACGAACAGCCCGTCGTCCTTGCCGTCGAATTCCGCGTCGCCGTACATCCCCACGAGCACGACCCCGCCGTCTTCGCGCGGGACCAGCCCGTTCACCCACCGCGGATGCGCCTGCCACCACTCGAGCGTGGGCTCGCATAGCGTGAGCCCGTCGCAGTCGTCGTCCGCGGGGGTATCGCAGCGCTCCTGAGGCTCGGGCCACACCTGCTCGACGCACGCCGACCAGGCGCTCCCATCGGCCGCGCACTGCTGCTGCCCCGCGGCACAGGCCCCCACGCCCTCGGTCCCCGGCGGGCCCTCGTAGCAGGCACGCGCTTGTCCGGGTGGGCACAACGTGGGCTCGGCCTCGCCGCTCGACGAGCCCTCGATCCCCTCCGAAGCTCCGCTCTCGCTCTCGCTGCTCGCGGGGGCGGGCTCGTCGCTGCGACACGCGGCGATCACGAGCAGGCACGTCGCGATCGCGATCGCTGGCGCTCGCAGCGTGGCGCGACCCATGGGTCCACGATAACGCATCACGCGGGCGCCAGGCCGAAGAACTTGCGTGCCGTGGCGGTGCTCGTCGCGGCCAGCCCCTGCGCCGACTCGCCCCGCGCCCGTGCCACCGCCTGCGCCACGTGGGGCAAGAAGGCCGGCTCGTTGCGCCGCGGCGCCGGTCGGAGATCGCGAGGGGTGAGGAACGGGGCATCGGTCTCGAGCATCAAGCGATCGGCCGGGATCGAGCGCACCAGCTCGCGCAGGTGCATGCCGCGGCGCTCGTCGCAGATCCAGCCGGTGATGCCGATGTGGCAGTCGAGGTCGAGGTAGCGATGCAGCTCCTCCTTGGTGCCCGTGAAGCAGTGCACCACCACGCTCGACAAGCGCGCGCGCGGCTCAGCCAAGATCGCCGCGAAGCGGGCGTGTGCCGAGCGCTCGTGGAGGAACACCGGCAGCCCGAGCGTGGCCGCCAGCTCGAGCTGGGCCGCAAAACAGCGCTCCTGGGCCGGGCGCGGCGAGAAGTCGCGATCGAAGTCGAGGCCACACTCGCCGATCGCCAGCACCTGGGGCTCGCCCGCGAGCGCGGTCAGTCGCGCGGGCGCGCCCGCATCCCAGTCCTTGGCGTGGTGGGGGTGCACCCCCGCGGTGGCCGACAGCAGCCCCGCATGCGCCGCTGCGAGCTCCTGCGCCCGCGCGCTGGCCGGGAGGCTCGTGCCCGTGACCACCATGTGGCCCACGCCGGCGTCGCGAGCTCGCGCGAGCACGGCCGGCAGATCGGCCGCGAACGAGCGATGGGTGAGGTTCACGCCGATGTCGATGAGCGAGGCAGGCACGTGCGGCTCCAGGATTGCGCGAGCGTCGAGCAACCTCGCGGCGTCGAAGTTGCCCGGCACCGTAACACTCGCGCGGGGGTGTACGGTTCGCCCAAGGTGACCCCGCTTCAGCGTGCTGTTCTGCGCCTCTGCGCGGCCCTCGCGGTCGGCGGGGCGATCGCTTGCCACACCTCGCTGCGCGAGGGCCACGTCGCGAGCCCGGCCTCGGCCGATCACGCCGAGGCCTCGGGCCCTGATCCCGGTGAGGCCGATGCCCCTGGCCTGCTTCATGTGGGCGGGGCCAGCGTGAGCGTGGAGTACTCCGGCAACGACATGCCCCTGTCGCGCGAGGAGATGGAGGCATGGGTGAAGCGCTCGTCGGTGATGGTCGCCGACTACCTCGGTGGCTTCCCGGTGCCGAGCCTCGAGGTCACGCTCGTGGGCCGCGGCTGGGGTGGCGTGGGCTTTGGCATGCACCAGGACGGGCGCTGGATCACGGTCTACTGCGGTCGCAATACCTCCGAGCGAGACCTCGGCAGCGACTGGGTGATGGTGCACGAGATGCTCCATGCCGCGTTCCCCGACCTCGAGTCCCGCCATCGCTGGATGCAGGAGGGCCTGTCGACGTACCTCGAGCCGATCGTGCGGGCGCGAGCGGGAGACACCACCGAGGAGCAAGTGTGGCGTCGCTTCGCCCGCTCCATGCACTACGGTCGCCCCAAGGCCGGCGATCGCGGGCTCGACCTCACCCACACGTGGGGTCGCACCTACTGGGGCGGCGCGCTGTTCTGGATGGTCGCCGACGTCGAGCTGCGCCACGCCACCAACAACCAGAAGTCGCTGCGCGATGCCGTGCAGGGGATCCTGCGCGAGGGCGGCAATGGGCGCGCCGATTGGTCGACCAAGCGCGTCATCGAGGTGGGTGACGCCGCGACCGGAACCACCGTGCTGCGCGATCTCTACGCGAGGATGGCCGAGGCACCCGGCGACATCGATCTCGAGGCGCTCTACGCCGAGCTCGGGGTCGCGCGGATCGATGGCGAGGTCTTCTTCGACGACGACGCACCGCTCGCCCACATCCGACGCGCGATGACGCGACCGTGAGCGCGCGCGAGGCCTCCGCTCAGATCATCCCTGCGGACCCGAGCTTCCAGCGCACTCGCGCCAGCGCGAGCGGCACGATCGCTTCGGACCAGCCCGCTTGCTTGCGCAGCACGGTGCCGACCTCCGCCAGCGTGGCGCGCGAGCCCACGTAGTCGTCCACCAGCAGCATCGCGCCGCTCGGCAGCGTGACGTCGAAGTCGGCCGTGAAGCAGCCCTTCACGTTGTCACGGCGCTGATCGTTGTTGTGCAGCTCGCCTTGCCGCGCATCGGGCTCGCGCGCGTGCACGATCGCGGGCACGTGCTCCACGCCGAGCTGGCGCGCGATGAGGTCCCCCACCTCCTGCCGTCGCACCCAGCTGCGCGAGGGGATCGTGACCACGCAGCCAAAGCGATGCTCCCGGGCGAGCTCGGTGAGCGTGTGCTCGAGCAGCTCGAGCAGGCGATCGGGCGGCATGCGGCCCGCCGCGCGCCCGCGCATGAAGTCCGCGAACAGGCGCCCGCGCATCGATCCATCGAGCAGCGCAGACCCGGAGTCCATCTTCGGCGAGCGCGTGCCCTCGAGCGGGACCGTGCGCGCGTCGAGCCACGCCTCGGCCGACACGAGCGGGCTCGACGAGGCATCGATCTGCACCACGGCTCCCGGTCGGCAGCGATCACAGCGCCCGCACGCGGGGGCCTCGCCGTCGCCGAGCGCCCGGCGCAGCGCCTGCATCAGGCACTCGGGCTCGCCGCGGCCATAGCCGAGCATCGCGTCGAGCTCGGCGTTGCGCACGTCGAGCTGCCGGCGAAAGCGCTCGAGATTCGGCTCGCCCTCGCTGCCGGTCCACACGTAGCACTGCCGTCGCTTCTCGAGCACCTTCTCCACGAAGCCCTGCTCCACGAGCTCGGCGAGCACGACGGTGACGCGCGTGGGATGCAGCCCAGTGCGCGACTTGATCATCATCAGGCCCGGCGGGGCATCGGCGCCTTCGATCACGCGGCGCATCACCGCGAAGTCGTCGACCGAGGGCTGTGCCGAGCGGATGAAGTAGCGCTGTACCTCTTGATCGGCTGGATCGAACAGCAACAGTCCAGTGGCCGCCTGCCCGTCTCGGCCCGCTCGCCCCACTTCTTGGTAGTACGCGGTAATCGAGCCCGGCACGTCGACGTGCGCGATGAAGCGAATGTCGGGCTTGTCGATGCCCATGCCCAGCGCGTTGGTGGCTGCGATCATCGGGATCGCGCCCGTGGTGAACCCCTCTTGCAGCTGGCGCTTGCGCGTGGGCTCGAGGCCCGCGTGGTAGGCGACGACCGGCACGCCATTGGCCGCGAGGTAGCCGGCCACGATCTCCGTCTGATCGCGCGTGGCGCAGTAGAGCACCGCGCAGCCCTCGACCCCGCGCATCACCGCGAGCAGCGTCTCGAGCTTGGCGGCGAGGCCCTGCACGGGGGTGACCGCCAGCGAGAGGTTGGGGCGGTCCATGCCCTGGCGGTGCACGGCCAGCGGCGCGCCGCCAGCCCCCAGCAGGTCGGCCACGTCACGCTCGGTGCGCGCGTCGGCGGTGGCCGTGAGCGCCAGCACCCGCAGCTCGGGCCGCAGCTCGCCAAAGCGGGTGACCGCGTCGAGGATGCGGCGATACGAGGGGCGAAAGTCGTGCCCCCAGGTCGAGATGCAGTGCGCTTCGTCGATCACCAGCAGCGACACGGGCAGCGAGAGCAAGAAGCGAAACTCCACCAGGTTGTCGAGCTTCTCGGGGGCGACGAACAAGATGCGCAGGCGACCGGCGCTCGCGTCCTGCACCACCTGCGCGTTCTCTTCTTCGCTCTGGTCGGAGTTGATCGACGCGGCCTCGATTCCGAAGCGCGACACGAGCTGCCCCACCTGGTCGCGCATCAGCGCCAGCAGCGGGGAGATCACCACGGTGATGCCGGGCAGCAGCGTGGCCGGCAGCTGGTAGAGCAGCGACTTGCCGTGCCCGGTGGGCTGGATGCACAGCAGCCTGCGCTCGCGCAGCAGCGCCTCGATGGCCTCGCGCTGCCCGGGGCGAAATTCGTCGAAGCCAAAGTGTTCGCGCAGCGCAGGCTCGAGCTGGCCGAGCGCGTGCAGGGGATCGGTAGCGGGAGACAACGCCGAGACTATAGTCGCCCCGCGAGCGCTCGACAGGCGCCCTCCTCGCAGGCCAAGCTCGGGCGCTCGTGAACGATCGCCTCAGCGGCTTGCAGCTCCCGGGCCCGCGCCCTTGGATCATGGCCCACCGCGGTGCCTGCGACCTGGCGCCGGAGAACACGCTCGAGTCGTTTGCGCTCGCGCTCGAGCACGGGGCCGACCTGCTCGAGACCGATCTATGGCTGAGCGGCGATGGAGAGCTCGTGTGCCACCACGATCCCACGCTGCGACGCATGACGGGGGATCCCCGCCGGGTCGGGCAGCTCTCCGCCGCCGCCTTGCGCAGGCTGCGGGTGCACGACGATCGCGGTCACGGCGGTCGCGAGGGCGTGCCCCGCCTGCACGAGCTGCTCGAGCTGGCGCCCCGCGAGGTCCCCGTGATCCTCGAGCTCAAGGATCCCGCGATCCTCGAGCCCCGCGCGCTGGCTCGCCTGCTCGAGGCGTTGGCGCCGCGGGCCCGCGAGCGCCGTGCAGGGGTGATCTGCAGCTCGCTTCGCTGGCTGCGCAGGATCAAGGCGCGGGCCCCCGGCATCATCACCGGGCACATCGCGATGCACGATCCGCTCGGGGCGCGCGACATGGATCTGCTGGGTCCCTGGTGGCCGCTGCTGCGCCTCAACCCCGGGTACGTGGCCGCGGCGCACCGTCGGGGCCAGCGCGTGTGTCCGCTCGATCCGCAGCTGCACCGTCCCGATCACCTCGCACGCTGGCTCGCGCTCGACGTGGATGCAGTGCTCACCAACGACCCTCGCCGCACGCGAGCGGCGATCGAGTCGCTCGGTGGCCATGGCGCCGACCCGCGCTGAGCCATCGATTCCCCGAACTCACGACATCGACGTCAGGCCCCCCGACATCGGAGGCCCCTCCAGCCCCCCGCTGGCGCGCGGCTCACCGCGCTACATGCAAAGAATGCTGGGGGATTTCGGTCGTGACGCGGGTGGCCCACGGCTTGGAAGGTGCGACCCTCGTTGACTATGATGCGCATTGGACTTGGATTGACTTCGGGTGCGCTCTTGCTCGCCGTAGGGACGAGCGGGGGCTGTGGCAATGGCAACGGCGGCGGCAACGACTTCGTCGTGGACAACCCCGGGCTCGGCGGGGGCGACTACGGCGAGGACACGGGGCAGGCCGGCGATGGCGGCGATCCGACCGACGACGAGGGCGGTGACGGCGGCCGCGAGATCAGCGAGGCCGACATCGTGTTCGTGCAGGGCGACCGCGTGTACGCGCTCTCGGCCTTCGGCGGGCTCGCGATCGTGGACGCTTCGGCCCCCGACCAAGGCTTGCCCGTGCTCGGTCGCTATCGCATGCACGCGCAGCCGTTCGAGATGTACGTCGACGGCGACCAAGTGTTCGTGATGACGAGCGACCATGGCAGCTACGAGTACGACCAGGAGGCCGGCGGCTACACCTGGCACAGCTCGAGCCGGCTGCTGGCGCTCGACGCGAGCGACCCCTCCAACATCGAGTCGCGCGGCGCCTTCGAGATGCCGGGGACCATCCAGGACTCGCGACGCGTGGGCGATGTGCTCTACCTCGTGACCTTCGAAGACGGCTGGTGCTGGGGCTGCCTCGAGAACCAGCCGCGCACGGTGGTGACCTCGCTCGACGTGTCCAACCCGGCGCAGGTCCAGATCGTGGACCAGCTCGCGTTCGACAACGACACCGACGATGCCTGGGACTGGGCCGGCCCGCGCAGCGTGAGCGCGACCGACGAGCGCATGTACGTCGGCGGGATCGAGTACGACGGCTGGGACTCCGCCCACTCGGTGATCGACGTGATCGACATCTCCGACGCGGGGGGCGTGCTCACCAAGGGGGCCTCGCTGGAGATCTCGGGCTCGATCCAGAGCCGCTGGCAGATGGACGAGCACGAGGGCGCGCTGCGAGTGATCAGTCAGCCCTGGGGCTGGAACGTCGATGCACCGCCCGTCGTCGAGACGTTCTCGGTGGCCTCGGCGAGCGACATCGCCCCGCTCGCCTCCCTGCCGCTGGTGCTGCCGCGCCCCGAGACGCTGCAGAGCGTGCGCTTCGACGGCACGCGCGGCTACGCGATCACCTTCGAGCGCACCGACCCGCTGTTCACCATCGATCTGACCGATCCCGCGCAGCCGCAGCAGCGCGGCGAGCTCGAGATCCCCGGGTTCGTCCATCACATGGAGCCTCGCGGCGATCGCTTGCTGGCGCTCGGCTTCGATCAAGGCAACCCCGACGGCTCGATCAACGTGAGCCTGTTCGACGTGGCCGACCTAGACCAGCCCGCGCTGCTCTCGCGCGTGGCGTTCGGCGGTGACTGGGCCTCGTTCGCCGAGGATCAGAATCGGATCCACAAGGCGTTCTCGATCCTCGACGAGCTCGGCCTCGTGCTCGTGCCGTTCTCCGGCTGGCAGCACGATGCGAGCGACGACGGGTCCGAGTGGTCGTGCGGCAGCTACCAGAGCGGCACGCAGCTCGTCGACTGGAGCGAGGACGCGCTGGTGCGGCGCGGCGTGGCCCCCTCGCAGGGCCGCTCGCGGCGCGCGCTGATGCACCGCGACCGCCTGCTCACCATGTCCGACAAGGCGATCCAGGCGTTCGACATCAGCGATCGCGATGCCCCGGTAGGGACGGCGCAGGTGGCCCTGGCCGCCAACGTGACCACGGTGGCCGCCGAGGGTGACACGGTCGTGCGCCTCGCGATGGACTGGTGGACCAGCGAGGCCGCGATCGAGGTCGTCTCGAGCAGCGACGCCGAAGCGGCCGAGCCGCTGGGTCGCCTCGTGCTCGCCGAGATCTCCGATGAGTTCGAGTGCAACCGCTCCTGGCCCGTCGATCTGTTCGTGCACGACGGCTTCGCCTACCTCGTGCGCGAGACCTACGACATCGAGACGTACCAGTCGCGGCTCGTGCTCGACACCATCGACGTGCACGACGCGGTGGCGCCCACGTGGCTCGGCTCGATCGACCTGCCGTTCCAGCGCGGCTGGGGCAGCTACTACTATGGCGTCGGCGCCGGCGTGCAGGAGCGCTCGATCGTGCTCCACGATGGCGCGCTGGTGTTCACGACCAGCTCGGCGCGCTACGAGGGTGATGCGTACGTTGGGACCGAGGCTCGCCTCGAGGTGGTCGACCTCTCCGCTCCCGATGCGCCCGCCCACACCGGCACGCTGGCTCGCCCCGCAGGCCTCGCCCACGGCGACCTGCAGCTCCAAGACGACACCTTGATCTCATGGCACGTGCGCCCGGTGGACGGCGACGAGGAGAAGGTGCGCTTCTACTTCGATCGCTTCGACGTGTCCTCGCCCGCGCACCCCGAGGCGTCCACGCCGATCAACGTGCCGGGCCAGGTGGTTGCCTACGATGCCGGCCACGCGCGCGTGGTGGTCGCAGGCTTCGAGCTCGAGACCATCGCCGCCACCGGTGACGAGTGCTGGATGCACCCGCAGCAGTGGGGCTACGGGTCCGAGGAAGGCAAGTGCACCATCGCTCACCACCCGCTGCACCTGCTCGCGCTGCAGGGCAGCTCGGCCTCGCTGCTCGACACCCTCGACGTCGAGGGCGACGAGGGGCGCCTGTCGAGCGTGGCGAGCGCGGGCGATCGCGTGTTCGCTTCGGTGCGCGAGGGTGGCTACTACTACGGCGGCGTCGTCTCCGAAGACGGGCTCGGCGAGGTAGAGCTGCCCACCGACCACTTGGTCGTGATCACCGGCCAAGGCGGTAGCGCGCTCGCGGAGGCCTCCCGCGTGCCGCTGGCCAAGGGCGGAGCGTGGAGCTGGCTCACGGGCGCCGTGGGCCCGCGCGCCCTGTTCGTGAGCGACCGCGGCCTCGGCTTCGTCGACGCCAGCGATCCCGCCGATCCGCAGGTCTCGCTCGTCGCGAGCTACGGCTGGGGCTGCTACCAGCCGCGAGTCGTGGGCGACACGGTGTACTGCCCGATGGGCGAGTACGGCCTGCAGGTGGTCTCGGTTCCGTAGCCGCTCGGGCGCTGGAGCCCGCTCGAACGAGGCCTCTGCTCGCGCTCGGCGAGCAGGGGCCTTCGTTCGTCGTGCGAGCGATCGAGGTTCGCGGCCTATGGCGCTCGCGAGCGGATCCCGCGGGCCAAGGCTGGTATGCTGGAATCGTGGTCTTGCTCGATGGTCCCCATTCGTCCGCCCTGTTGATCGCTGCCGCGCTCGCGGTGGGTTGCTCGGTGGGCGAGAACGGCGATGGCTTCTCCTCGGGCCCCGCGCTCACCTTCGGTGGCGATGCCTCGGCGTCGGCCTCCGCCGAGGACGGGCCGAGCGACGAGAGCGGCGAGTCCTCGGCGGGCACCGGGAACGACTCGGCCACGTCGGTGGCAAGCGGGGTCGACTCGGCCGACAGCGCCGATGGCTGCACGCCGGAGGCCGAGCTCTGCAACGGCATCGACGACGACTGCGACGGGGCGATCGACAACGGCAACCCCGAGGGCGGCCAGGCCTGCGAGACCGGCCTGCCCGGCGTGTGCTCGGCCGGCACCAGCGTGTGCGAGAACGGGGCCATCGCCTGCGCCGCGAACGTGGGCGCCTCGGTCGAGGTGTGCGACGGGCTCGACAACGACTGCAACGGCCAGAACGACGACGGCAACCCCGGCGGCGGCGGAGCCTGCAACACCGGAATGCCCGGAGTCTGTGCCGACGGGACCGCCTCGTGCAGCGGGGGCGCCATGTCCTGCACGCCCAATGCCGCGCCCTCGGCCGAGACCTGCAACGGCCTCGACGACGACTGCAACGGGGTGGCCGACAACGGAAACCCGGGGGGCGGCGGCGCTTGCAGCACGGGCATGCCGGGGATCTGCGCCGCGGGTACGCAGCAGTGCTCGGGCGGCGCGCTCTCGTGTCAGCAGAACCAGGGGGCGGCGGCCGACGAGATCTGCGGCAACGGCCTCGACGACGATTGCAACGGCGCGGCCGAGGACGGCTGCAACACCTGCGCGCACCCCATCTGCATGACCGGCGTGGCGCTGGTCAACGGCTGTGATCCGTGTGTCACGCAGATCTGCGCGGTCGATCCGTTCTGCTGCAATACCTCGTGGGACGGGATCTGCGTAGGCGAGGTGGGCTCGGTCTGCGGCATCGCCTGCTAGCCGCGATCATCACCCGGGTCGCGTGGCCACCAAGCTCTCGCGCCCGCCGTGCTGCTCCAAGCACCGCATCAGCACCGGGTGCTGCTCGATCGGATACATCTGGCGAAAGCGCATCCAGTCGAGCGCAGTCACGAGCCCGAGCTCGGCCACGCCAAACGCCCGGGCTCGCGTGAGCCACCCGTCGGCACCGACCCGCGCCTCTACCCACGCCAGGGCCGCCGCCGCGCGCTCGCGCTGCTTGGCCACATACGAGGCCTGCGTCGCGGTCACGCCGTCGCGCTGCAAGTAGAGCGTGTTGATGAGGGCGTCGAGCGCCCCGTCGATCACCGTGACCATGTTGCGCGCATCCACGTCGGCCGCATCGATCGCGGCGAGCGGTCCGGGGCCGTGCTCGCGCATCAGCTGCTCGATGATCACCCGAGAGTCGAACAGGGGACGCCCGTCGAGCTCCACGGCCGGCACCTTCCACAGCGGGTTGAAGGCCCGCAGCGCAGCCTGGCCGGCGTCGGTGGCGGTATCCACCCACTCGAACGGCACGCCGAGCTCGAGCGCGACCACGTGGACGCGGCGAACATAGGGAGAGGTCGTGGTTCCGTAGAGTCGCATCATCTTCAGATCTCTCTTCCGGGTCCGAGCTCGATTGGCCGCACCGCGGCGGCGCAGCGAAAGCCGAGGTCGGCATCGCCCTCGTCGCGGGCCTTGTGGCCGTGCCGCGTCTTGGCCTGCAGCTGGGCGGGGGCCTCATCGCGCCAGCTACCGCCCATCACCACGCGTCGCCGCTCGTTGCCCTCGAACGGCGAAGCCGTCCACTCGCTCACGTTACCCGCGAGATCGAGCAGACCATCGCGCGACTGGCCGAGCGAGTGCTCGCCCACGGGGCACGTACCGAGCTTGCCGTAGGCCCGGCTCCAGCACGCGAGGTCGGAGGTGGGGGGCATGGCACCCCACGGGTACGTGCGCTCCTCCTCGCGCCCGCGCGCGGCCCACTCCCACTCCTCGACGGTGGGCAGGCGCTTGCCCACGTGCTCGCAGTAGCGCGTGGCGTCGTACCAGCTCACGTCGGTCACCGGGTGCTGCTGCTTGCCGGCGTCGCGCGACGTGCCGAAGCGCGAGCGCGGTGGCGCGTCGCAGGCCCCCGCATCCACGCACTCGCCGTACGCCGCGGCGGTGACCTCGGTGGCATCGAGGCAGAACTCCAGCAGCGGCAGCTCACCCAGGCGCCCGCCGCTCACGTGCCGCATCCCATAGGGGCATACGGCGTTGCGCTCGCTCGCAGGTCGAATGCTGCGCAGCGTGAGCCGCAGCGGCGTGCCGCAGTCGTCGACCGGCGACTCGCCCCAGCCGCTCATGCCGCACTGCTCGGGGTCGCCCTTGTGGCTGAGCTCGGCGCGCGACGACGAGCCGCTGCCGCCCGCGCCGGCCTTGGCCCCGCCCACGGCGGCCTCGACCTTGGCCCCGCCGGCCTTGCCCTGCGTGCCCTCGACCCGGTAGGCGCCCACGTCGACGGCATGCACCACGTGGGTAGCTCCACTGCAGCGTGGTCCCGAGAATTCGTCGGTGTAGAAGTCCTCGCGACCGCTCACCTCCCACGTGCCCCCGAGCGCGCGCGTGACCATCAGTCCCGCGTAGGTATCGAAGAACGCCTCGAGCCCCAGCCCGCCGATCTGGAACTGAGCGACGGCCTCGGCGGCGCTGCGCAGCTCGACCAGCTGCGGCTTGGTCATCGTGGCGCGCGAGAACCGGTAGCGACCGCCCGTCACCGCGCAGCCCGTGAGCAGCTCGAGCTTGCAGCCCTCGAAGCGGACGACGACCGGCGGGCCGTGGCCGATCGCGCGCTGGAGATCGTTGAGCTTGATCTCGTCCCACCCCACCACGTAGGGCTGGCTCTGCGAGCTCACGTAGGTGCAGGCCTGGCCGGCGTCGCCTCCGAACACGGTGACGAGATCCTGCTGTTCCGCGGTGGGCGTTCCGTCGGGCCGACAGCCGAAACCCAGCGCGAGGCCCAGCGCGAGACAGGAGCGAAGGCGGAGCGAGCCGAGCGCGGTCGACATGGGCTGGCCGAGGGTATCACGGCGGCCTCGCGCCCTGGCTGGGTCGTTTGGGCCGCGGCCGCGCCGCGCGACGCTCACCGCGGCCCGGACCTAGGTGTGCTCCCGCGTCGCGGAGAAGCGCACGTCGGGAAAGCGTTCCGCCACCTTTTGCAGGTTCCAGCGATTCGGCGCGAGGTAAGCGAGATCGCCGTGCCCATCGCGGGCGAGGTTGGGCTCGTTGCGCAGGGTGAATTTCTCCATCATCTTGCGCACCTCGATCTTGTCGCGCCCTTCGATGAGGGGCGAGACCCAGCGCGCCGTGGTGAAGTCCGTGGCCTCGTAGTCGGCGTCGACGGAGTACTCGGTGAGCAGCCGATGCTTCATCACCTCGAGCTGGAGCTGCCCGACCACCCCCACCACGAACTCGCCGCCGAGCAACATCTTGAACACCTGGATCGCGCCCTCCTCGGAGAGCTGCGTGAGCCCCTTGGCGAGCGCCTTGGCCTTGAGCGGGCTCTTGAGCTGCACGCGGCGGAAGATCTCGGGCGCGAAGCTGGGGATCCCGGTAAAGCGCAGCAGCTCGCCCTCGGTCAAGGTGTCGCCGATCTTCAGCACCCCGTGGTTGGGGATGCCGATGATGTCGCCGGCAAACGCCTCCTCGACGATCTCGCGGCTCTGCGCGAAGAACATGGTCGCGTTGCCGAGGTTCACCTCGCGCCCGAGGCGGGCGTGGAACGCCTTCATGCCGCGGGTGAAGCGCCCCGAGCAGATGCGCAGGAACGCCATGCGATCGCGGTGCTTGGGGTCCATGTTCGCCTGGATCTTGAACACGAACCCGGTGAACTTCTCCTCGTTGGTGGCGATCTCGCGGGTGGGCACGGGCTCGCCGGGCGGCGGCGGGTGCAGCACCGCATCACCGGTGATCGCGGTGCGGTTCTGGGGCGGCGGCGCCAGGCGGACGAACGTCTCGAGCAGCTCGCGCACGCCGAAGTTGTTCATCGCCGAGCCGAACAAGAGCGGGCTCTGCTTGCCCGCGAGGAACAGCGCGTGGTCGTACGGGGGCGCGGCCCCCTGCAGCAGCTCGATCTCGCCGCGCAGCTCGTCGGCCGAGTCGCCCAAGAGCTGGTCCAGGCGCGGATCGTCGATGCCCGTGAGCTGGATCCCCTCGGCGGGCATCTCCTCGTCGCGGCTCCCGTCGAGGTTCTTGAACAGGAACAGGCGCTGGTGCACGAGGTCGTAGACCCCACGAAAGCGCTTGCCCATGCCGATCGGCCACGTGATCGGCACGCACGCGATGCCGAGCTTGGATTCCACGTCGTCGAGCAGGTCGACGGGATCGAGGCACTCGCGGTCGAGCTTGTTGACGAACGTGACCACCGGGGTGTCGCGCAGTCGACAGATCTCGATGAGCTTCTCGGTGCGCGACTCCACGCCCTTGGCGCCATCGATCACCATCAGCGCCGCATCGACGGCCGTGAGCACGCGATAGGTGTCCTCACCAAAGTCGGCGTGGCCGGGGGTGTCGAGCAGGTTGATCTCCGCGGGCTGATCGCCGACCGGTGCGCCGGGAATCGGATAGCGGAACGTCATCACCGAAGTGGTGACCGAGATCCCGCGCTCCTGCTCCATCTGCATCCAGTCGCTCACCGCGTGGCGCGAGGCTCGGCGCGCACGCACGGCGCCGGCGATCTGGATCGCGCCTCCGAAGAACAGCAGCTTCTCGGTGAGGGTCGTCTTGCCCGCGTCGGGATGGCTGACGATGGCGAAGGTCCTGCGATGACGGACCTGCTTCGCGATGTCGGAGGTGCTCACGCTCGTCGTTCCTGCGGCGCTCATATACGAAAACACGGCCGGGGGTGAACCCCTAGGCGCGGCGGCTGCGCGAACGAATGCGCTCGAGGGGTTGCCATCTGCTCCATGGGCCCCAACCTGGACCAAGGAGCAACGATGGAGAATACCCAAGAATCCAAGCGCGACCGGACCGCGGACGCTTCGATGGGGGAGCCCGCGGGGCTGCCGTTCGAGTTCGAGGACCGCAGCGATGGCAGCTATCAGCGCGCGATCGAGGAGGTGCGGGCCGCCTGGCTGTGGGTGCAGAGCCGTCGCGCGCATGGTCTGGCGCCCAACTAGTCCGTAGAAAAAGAACGAGCTGCCGGTGGATCCGCGTGAGAGGAATCTCTTGCATGGATCGATCACTGGCGTTCGGCTCGCCTCCACGTCGGCGCGACGCGTATCCTCGGGCGACTCCGAGGAACCATGATCTCGATCCGTCGCTCGATGATGCTCACCGCGCTGGCGCTCGCGGCTTGCCAAGCTTCCCCCGGCACCACGGCCGACAGCGGAGCCGACACCGCCCACGCGAGCACCGGCGCCGCGACCGAGGCCAGCGGCACCGCGGACGGCGGGAGCACGGGCGCCGACGAGCTGCCGTTCCCGCCTGCGGGCCCCGATGACGCCCCCGACCCCTCGATGATGGGGCCCTATCCGGTGGGCGTGGTGACGGTCGAGCTGCTCGACGAGTCACGCCCCAACGACATGGGGGAGCCGCGTCGCCTGGTGACCGAGATCTGGTATCCGGCCGCCGAAGAGGCGCGCGACCAGCCGGGCTACATCTACACCGAAGAGGACCTGCTGACCGAGGAGGCGCGGGCCGTGCTCGAGGCCCCGCTCGAGGTCGCGCTGGCCACCGACGCCGTTCGCGATGCGGCTCCGCGTGCGTCGGGCGAGCTGTTTCCGATCGTGCTGTTCAGCCACGGATCGTCGGGCGTGCGCATGCAGTCCACGTTCTTCACCGTGTACCTCGCCAGTCACGGCTACGTGGTGGCGGCGCCCGATCACCTCGGCAACACGCTGAGCGACGCGGTGGTCGCCGGCGGGCCCTCGACCGAGGCGCAGTTCGTGAGCCTCGGGCTGCGACCCGACGACATGGGCTACGTGCTCGCGCATCTGCAGCAGCTTCCGCGCGAGGACGAGCTCGGAGCCATCGTGGATGGCGAGCGGGTCGGGGCGGCCGGGCACTCGTTCGGCGCGCTCACGACGCTACGACTGCTGGCGCAGGGGCGGCCGATCGATGTCGCGGTGGCCCAGGCCCCGCCCGGCTACGACGTCGTGTGGTTCGGTGGGCTGCCCGTCAAGCCCGAGGACATCGACGTGCCCGTGATGCTCCAGGCCGGCGGGCTCGACATGACCACGCCGCTCGCCGATGCCGAGTCGATCTTCGAGCGCCTGACCCCGCCGCGATCGCTGCTCACCCTGGGCGCCGCGGGGCACTTCACCTTCAGCGACATGTGCCTGCTCGATGCGGCCGCGATCGAGGCGGCCACGCAGATCGGGCTGAGCGAGGCCCTCGACGACGGGTGCTCGACCGACAACATCGGCCCCGAGCTCGCGCTGCCGCTCCAGCGGCACTTCGCGATCGGGCTGTTCAACGGCCACCTGCGCGCCTCGCCGGGCAGCCTGGCCTTGTTGACGACCGAGGCCGCCAATGCCCTCGCGCCGGGCATGTTCGAGCTCGACTACGAGCCGTAGCGGCTAGCGGTCCCCGTCGGAGGCGCCGCGCAGCGCCTTGGGTCGCCGACCGCTGGGGCCCGACTCGACCGGCTGGGACAGCACGATCTCGTTGCCGGCCCGGTGCCCCTCGGAGTACGCGTCGTTGCGTCGCGCGCCCCCGCGGCGCACGGTCTGGATCTTCGGGTAGCGCCGACGAAAGTAGCGATCGAGCTCGGCCGTGGGGACCCACACCAGCCCCTGCTCTTGGAACTGGCGGCTCTGCGCGCCGAGCTTGGCGTCGAAGCCTCGCATCACGCCGGCGAGGAAGGCCTGCCGATCGCGATTGGAGCTGCGCCCGCTGGCGCGCGCGTACTCGGACCACAGCCGCGTCGCGGTCGCGGACAGGAACGCGTGCACGTGCTCGGCCATCAACAAGTTGGCGTGGAGCCCACAGATCTCGAGCACGCTGCCCCGCTTGCCCACGAGCGGGCGGTAGACCGGGATCCACAGGCTCTGCACGAAGAAGTAGTTGGCGAGGATGCTGGCCAGGCGTCGGTCGTGCTCGAGGATGCGCCCGGAGGGGCGTCCGAGGTGGCGAAAGCCATAGTGTCGTCGCTCGCTGGCCGCGGGGCCCGCGGCGTGCTCGGCCTCGATGTTGAACTTCAGCATGAGCCGGCGCGCCGCCGTCGCGGCCGCCTCGGCTTCGTGCTGGTTGGGGCTCTGCGCGAGCGCGAGCAGCTTGCGGATGCGGTCGACCGTGCGGCTTGCGGGGTCGTCGGCCGCCGGCGGCGTCGCAGCGCTGCCCGAGGCCCGCGCGTCGATGCCCAAGCGCTCGCACACGCGGCGGAACGTCGGACCATGCGGCGGCTCGTCGACCGAGAGGCACTCGTCGACGAACTGGTGCGCGACCTCGTGCTTGAGCACCTCGATCACCTCCACCCAGTCGTGCTCGAGCACCAAGGCGCGCGAGAGCTCGAGGCTGCGCAGCTCTCCGTTCCACTGGCCGAGCCGCTCGCGAGTCTCCGACAGGCGCAGCACGGGCTTGCGCAGCGCACCCGAGAAGAACGTGAAATTGATCGACTCCCACTCGTCGACCAGTCGCCCGAGCAGCTTGGCCTCGAGCTCGGCGCTCAGCTCGGCAGCGAGGTCGCGGGGGCTCATGGGCGCGAGGCTACCCCGGGGGGCGGCGGGCGAGCGCCGCTCCCGGCCGGGGCCGCTGCGTGAGCTTCCCTGGGCTCAGCCGCGGGTCCAGAACACCTTCGCGACGCGCACGGTGCCCTCGCGCGCCACTACGGGGATCCTGCGCGTGCCGTGCGGCGTCTTGACCACGAGCTCGCCGCGCACCGCACCGCGGTCGCCCTCGAGCGCTCGCGACGACGCCGGCCGCGTGACCTCGATGAACACCGACTTGCTCACCTTCTTGAGCGTGAGCTCCTCGCGGCCGGCGCCCTCGCGCACGCGGGCCTTGCCCTCGGGGCGCAGCCCCGACAGCCGGCGGCCCTTGGTGTCGACCACCGCGAGATCGAGGTCGCCCGCGCCCGACCAGGTGAGATCGAGCCGCAGCTCGGCGCCGCCGTGCAGGTCGAAGGTGGCGGGCGGCACGGTCCGCGAGGCGAGCTCGGCGGAGACGCTCGCGAGCGCGCGCGCATCCTTGCTGGCGCGACGCGTGCCGTCGTCGACCACGTCGAGGGCCTCGCGCGCTCGCCCTTCGCGGGCCAGGCAGCGCGCGAGCTCGGCATGGTCGCCGCCGTCGCGGGGATCGATGCTCACCACCGACAGGCGGTGCGAGCACGCGCGGCGAAGATCGCCCTTGCTCTCGTAGGCGCGGGCGAGCTCGGCATGCTGCCGCTGCGAGAACGGCTGAACCTCGAGCACGCTCTCGTAGGCTCGCAGCGCCATCGGGTCGCCATCGACCGCCATCGCGTCGGCCAGCGACATCAGGGCCGCGGGATGATCGGGGTCGACCTCGGCCCAGGCGCGCGCAAACTCGAGCGACTGCGCGTGCCCGGCCCGGAGCGCGGCACGGACGAGGTTGCCGTGCGCGGCACGCTGGGTGGGATCGGCCGCGACCGCTCGCCGCAGTGCATCGACGCGAGCCAGCGCGCGCGAGTCGGGGGAGGCCACCGGTCGCGACTTGAGCTGCGGCTGCGGGCGCCGCCAGCCGCCCCACCCGCGGCTAGGCTCGGCGGGCGGGCCCCAGCCACCACCGCGACCGAAGTCGTCGGCGAGCGGCTTGGAGGAGGTCTTGGGCGCCGAGGTCTTCTTCTGCTTGACCGGGCTCGGGGCGTCCTTCTTCGCCGGGGTGCTGGTGCTCGAGCTGCCGCTCGACTTGCCTCGGCCCGCGCCCGACTCGAGCTCGTCGTCGCCGTCGTCGCCGAGGTCCACATCGGCGAGCTTGCTGTCCTCGTCCGCCTCGCCGGCCCCGGCCCCGCGGGGTGCCGAAGGAGCATCGGCGGGGTCATCGAGACCGAAGCGGTTGTCGCGGGCCTCACCCTTGGTGGTGGCGCCGCCGAGCGAGCCTCCCATCACCCCGCCTACTACACCACCGGGCACACCACCGGGCACGCCACCGGGCTCGGACGAGGGAACGAACGGCGGGGCTGACGGGAGCTCGCGGGACTTCTCCTGCTCCTCGAGCTCGGGCTCGGGCTCGGGCACGACCGCCGCGGGGCCGGCCTGCGCTCGCAGCTCCTTCAGGGTTTCCGCGTTCTTGCTGAGCGTGTCGGAGGACGAGGCCGCGTCGGGCAGGCTGCCGTCCCACTTGTCCGTGCCCTTGGCCGCGCGCACCACGTTGAACTCGCGATACATCGCGTCGTTCTCGAGCACGATGAGCGAGGTGTGCCGCGACATCACCGTGGAGTGCTTGGACAGCGCGATGATCTCGTCGCGCGCCGCGTTGCCGCGGGTCTTGGTGAGGTGATCGATCTCGGCCTGCGCCCAGGTGCGGGGCAGGTGGCGGTGGTCCACCGGCGAGCTGCGATCGGCCTCGAGATCTACGCGGAAGCGAGCCTCGATCGGCCCCTCGGGTCCGCGGGCGCGCACCAGCACCTCGTCGTGGACCGGGCCCGACAGCTTGCCCAGCAGCACCAGCGCGTCGCCCGGGCGCAGGCCCGCGGTGCCGTGGCGATGTACGGCGACCATGCCCTCGGGGAGCTCGAGCTCGAGGTCGGTGGCCATCGGCACCCGCGCGCGCAGTCGCAGCTCGCGAACGAGCTGCTGTCGATCGTCGCGGGGGTCGGCGCGCAAGATGTCGCCGCCGGTGCTCTGCACGATCGCGCCGAGAGTGGTGAGGTCGGAGCGCGAGCCGAGGGCCACCGCCATCACGCGGGTGCCACGCAGCGGCTCCTTCACGTGCTGCGCGAGCCGATCGGCCGCGAGCTCGCCCGACGAGGGCGTGCCATCGCCGAGGTACACGATCACGCGCTCACCGGGGGCGCCGCCGCGCTCGAGGGCCTCGGCCGCGCTCACCAGCATGCCGCCCAGATCGCTCGCCCCGGCCAGGTCCTGGCGGTCGAGGAAGCGCTGCACCTCGTCGAGGTCGCCGGGCTGCGGGGTCAGCAGGCCGCCGGGCGCCTGCTCGCACGCGCTGTCGCAGGCCAGCACGGCAAAGCGGTCCTCGGGCTCCATCGAGGTCGACAGCGCCTCGACCATGCCGCGCGCCATCGTCCACAGCTCGGGGCTGGTGCTGTGGCTGCGGTCGAGCACGAACGCATAGCTCGTGGGGCCCTCGGGGCGCGGGAGCTCGAGCTCGGGGCGCAGCGAGACCATGAAGTAGGCCTGGCCGTCGCGATCGAGGTGAGTCTCGGTGTGGATGCGGGCCTCTTCGTCGCCGAGCGGAATGTCGATGCCGATGTCGGTAGTGGGGATGAAGTGCGTGCGGTCGGCCGCGAGGTGGATGCGACCGCCCTCGAGCCGGCGATCGAGCTCCATCATCGGCGTCTCGATGTCGGCGAGCTGCGCCTGATCGAGCTGCTGCCCGTCGACGGTGACCTCGAACTTGAAGTGATCGATCTCCGTGCCACCTGCGCCGCTCCCCGCGAGCGGGAAGCGATAGCGCAGCGCCTGGCCGGCGACCGGGAGCACCTGGGTGTAGGCCAGCCGCACGCGCCGCTCACCGCGGCCGGGGATCGGAAACACGCGCAGCTTGAATTGGTTGCCGCGCTCCCACTCGAGCAGCGCGGGGTCGCGGGGGATGGTGGCGTCGACGATGGCGGCGAAGATCTGGCGCCCGCGGGTCTTCTCGACGATCTCGCCTTCCATCCAGCGGTTGCCGACCAGCAGCGAGAGGCCCGAGACCGAGCCGTCACCGGGCAGCGGGAAGCGATAGATGCCCTCGAGCACGGCGGGTCGATCGTTGAAGAACGCCTGCTCGACCTCGGTGTGCGCGATGCGTCCCGCGATGTTGACGGTGACGGTCTGATCGGTGAGGCGCAGGCGCTGCTGCTCGCGATCGCTGCCCGGGCGCCGCGCGGTGAGGCTGCCGACCCCAGCGGGCGCGTCGTCGACCATCTGCGCCGCGGTCTCGAACGTGCGCGACCAGCCGGTCTCTTGCAGCGGGGCCAGGCTGAGCTCGGGTCGTCGCGTGCGCTCCTCGGGCAGCGGGGCGTCGATGCTCTCGCCGGGCCCGAGGGTGAGGCTGCGCGACGGGGCCTGCAGCGAGGCGGTGCCGCTCACTACCGCGAAGTGCCGTGTTGCGCCTGCGTTGCGCACCTGAGCCTCGCCGCGCGCGAGCGTGAGCACCTCGTCGCCCGCGGCCACCGACAGCTCGGCGGTCGAGGCGGGCTCGGTCAGCACGACCACCTCTCCGCGCGTGAGCACCATGCGAGCCGTGACATCGGGGCCCGGTAGCGTGAGCGCGGTGTCCTCGTTCATGCGCACCCGGATCCCGCCGGGCAGCCGCAGCTCGGCCAGCGTGCCCTTGGGCGTCTCGAGCACCTGCCCCACCTGCAGCCGCCCGCCCTTGCCGAGGAATGTACCGGGGGGCAGGGCCGGGGAGAGCACGCCTCCCGGTCCGCTGATCGCCACCACCTCGCCACCATCCTCGGGGGCCGCGGTCTCGGCCGCGGCCGCGGCGGGAGCTTGCGCCGCCGCTCCCTCGCCCTCCGACGCGGCATCGCCCGGGCTGCATCCGAGCGTCATCAGCAACAAGAGGGAAGCGGGCGGGAGGACGAGGCGAGAGCGGAAATTGGCGGGCTGGGGCATGGCGAAGGCCTGGCGGACGCGTGCCAACGCACGGTTTGGGAATAAGGTTTGCGGGGTGGGATACGCCCGCCAAGAGCGCGATGGCCGCTAAACGGGGCCGTTCTCGAACGCAGTTGTAGCCGCGGGCCGACCCGCGCGTCGATTCGAGTCGGCGCGGGTGCCTGCGTGGTCATGGCCACGGGCCGTCCTAGCGCTCCTCGCGTGAGTGTGATGACAGCGCGCCCCGCCCGCGCATACCCTCCAGTCGGATGCCGAGCGCCCGGGAAATCTTCCTCGCCCAGGTACGCACCCCCGATCTCGATGCCGAGGTCGATGAGCTACGCCGCGATCTGACCAACCTCAAGCATGAGGCGCTGCAGCAGATCGAGCAGCTCGACGACGAGGGCAAGCAGCGGGTGATGCCCAACCTCTACGAGCAGATCGTGCACACGCAGGTGCAGCTGGCGGGGCACGTGGGTCTCGGGGTCGCGCTCGCGCTCACGTTGCTCGACGAGCACCACAGCGGGGCCTCGCTGTCGCGCTTCGATCGCGAGCTTCGCGAGCAGATGAACGACGTCGGGGCCCAGCTCACCAAGCGACACAGCAGCCGCCTCGCGAAGATGGTGGCCAAGATCGAGGTGCAGCGGCTGGTGTGGCGACACAGCCACGAGTTCATGTCGTGGCTGGCGTTTCGGCGCGGCGACGAGCGCTATCCCGCGACCGATCGGCTCGAGCGGCTGGATGCGTTCGGGGTGCAGCCGCGGCTGCTCGAGGCGCGCGGCGTGGTGATGGCGTTGCTCGGGGTGCGGCTCTCGGCCGCGCTCGAGGGCGCCGATCGCTTCATGCTCGGCAACCGCTGGCGCCTGGCCGACAGCCCCGACCACGCGCTCGAGCGCTACGTGTGGCCGATCCTCTCGTACCTGCCGGCGCCCACGGTCCGCATCGAGCGGGCGCGCTGGGAGTTCGACACCAAGGCCGAGGCCGGGCTCGAGGGCGATGCGCTCGAGGCCGAGCGCGCGAAGATGGCGGGCCTGCTCGAGGCTCAGCTCGCCGACGCGCTGGAGGAGCTCCCCGAAGCGGCGCTCGCCGGCTCGTTCGACTAACGCCGCGCGCTTGGCTGGCGGCAAGCCGCCAGCCGAAGCTGCGAGCGCGCTACAGCCCGCCCGGTGCCGTCTCGGCGCCGGCGAGCAGCTCCCAGCGGTTGGGCGAGCGCCACAGTCGCGAGCGCAGCAGCTCGCGCTCGTACACGAACTCCTTGGGCAGGCGATCGAAGAAGCGATCGAACAGCTCCTCGTGGGCGTGAGCCTCGAGGGTGCCCGACTCCTTGGTCACCGTCATGAGGCCCTTGAACTTCTCCTTGGGGAACTCGAGGCCGTCCCAGGTGATGTCCTCGTAGCGCGGCATCCACCCCAGCGGGCTCTCGATGGCGTAGCCCTCGCCGCTGATGCGATCGAGGATCCACTTGAGCACGCGCATGTTCTCGCCGAAGCCCGGCCAGATGAACTTGCCCTCTTCGTCCTTGCGGAACCAGTTGACCCGGAAGATGCGCGGCGGATTGGGGATGTTGCGACCGACGTTCAACCAATGGTTGAAGTAGTCGGCCATGTTGTAGCCGCAGAACGGGAGCATCGCGAACGGGTCGCGGCGCATCGCGGCTTGGCCCACGGCGGCGGCGGTGGCCTCGGAGCCCATCGTGGCGGCCAGGTACACGCCGTGCGACCAGTTGAACGCCTGGTAGACGAGCGGCTGATCCTTGGACATGCGCCCGCCGAAGATGAACGCGGACAGCGGCACGCCCTTGGGGTCCTCCCACTTGGGATCGACCGAGGGGCACTGCGAGACGGGCGCGGTGAAGCGAGAGTTGGGGTGCGCCGCCGGGGTCTTGCGCTCGGGGGTCCAGTCGTCGCCGCGCCAGTCGATGAGGTGCGCCGGGGGATTCTTGGTCAGGCCCTCCCACCACACGTCACCATCGTCGGTCAGCGCCACGTTGGTGAAGATCGAGTTGGCGCGCAGCGTGGCGATCGCGTTGGGGTTGGTCTCGGGACCCGTGCCCGGGGCCACGCCGAAGAAGCCGGCCTCGGGGTTGATCGCGTAGAGCTTGCCGTCGGCGCCGGGCTTGACCCACGCGATGTCGTCGCCGACCGTCCAGATCTTCCAGCTCTCGAACCCGCTGGGCGGCACCATCATGGCGAAGTTGGTCTTGCCGCATGCCGACGGGAACGCGGCCGCGACGTACTTGGTGACCCCCTTGGGGTTCTCCACGCCCAGGACCAGCATGTGCTCGGCGAGCCACCCTTCGTCGCGCCCCATCACCGAAGCGATGCGCAGCGCGAGGCACTTCTTGCCGAGCAGCGCGTTGCCGCCGTAGCCCGAGCCAAACGACCAGATCTCGCGGGTCTCGGGGAAGTGGGCGATGTGCGTGTTCTCGGGGTTGCACGGCCAGCGGTCGCTCTTCTGGCCCGGGGCCAGCGGCTGGCCGACCGAGTGCAGACACGGGATGAACTCTCCGTCGTTGCCGAGCACGTCGAGCGCGCCCTGCCCCATGCGCGTCATGATGCGCATGTTGACCGCCACGTAGGGGCTGTCGGTGATCTCGACGCCGAGCTTGGCGATCGGCGAGCCGAGCGGTCCCATCGAGAACGGCACCACGTACATGGTGCGGCCGCGCATGCAGCCCTCGAACAGGCCGTGGAGGGTCTTCTTCATCTTGCTGGGCGCGACCCAATTGTTGGTCGGCCCCGCATCGGTGGCGTTGGTGCTGCAGATGAAGGTGCGATCCTCTACACGCGCCACATCGCGCGGGTCGGAGCGGGCGAGGAAGCTGTTGGGGCGCTTGGTCGGATCGAGACGGATGAACATGCCGGACGCGACCATCTCGTCGCACAGCCGCTCCGCCTCCTCGGCGCTGCCATCACAGATGTGCACGCTCTCGGGTTGGCAGAGCGCCTTGATCTCCTCGATCCAGGCGAGCAGGCGGGGATGCGTCGTGGTGGCTGCCATGCCGCGGGATGTTAGCGCCTGCGTGGGCGGTGCCCGCTCGATCGCGGGGGTCCAGGAGGCTCCGCCAAGGCGCGGTAGCTCACGCAGATTTCGCGTGCGCGCAAGCCACGAGCGTGGGCTCACTAGCGGGAGGATTCCATCAGGCGGTCCAGGAAGCGCTGGACATCGAGCGGGGCCGGGACGTCGGACTGCTCGAGCTCTTCCTTGGCCAGCACGCCATGGCCGAGCGCGATCTCGTACTCGCGCAGCCGCACGTCGAGGGTCGCGGCGTAGAAATAGCGGATGCCCCGGCGCATGGGGTCCGCTTCTTCGTCGATGTCATACAAGAGCGCGTCGCGGCACAGCTGCGCGAGGAACGGCCGATCGGCCACGATCACCAGTGCCTCCACGTTTCCCGCCGCCTCGCGGGCGCTCTGGGCATCGAGCTCCCCGGGCAGCAGCAGCAGCAGGGGCAGCGAGGCGTGGACGAACTCCACCGCCGCGCTCTCGCCCTTGGCCTGGTGCACCATGCCGGCGATCGCCAGCAGAGCTGGGATATGGTTGGGCATCCGCTCGAGCGCGGCCTCGAAGTGCTTGCGCGCGGTCGCGCGGTCGTCGCCCTGGCGCGCCACTTCACCGCGAATGAAGAGCCCCTGGGCCTCCTGCTCGCGCTCGCCGACCTTCGCGTAGGCCACGACGGCAGCGGCCGCGAGCTGATCGGCGCGCTCGAGATCTCCACCCTCGAGGGCAATGACGGCCAGCATATAGGTGACCGCGGGATGATCGAATCCGCCCTCGCGCGCCTGTAGAAGGAAGGGGCGGGCGGCCGCGCCGGAGAATCGCGTCATCTGGACGCCGGCCCACAGATACGCCAGATCGGGCGTGAGGTGCCCCTCGGCCGCAAGCGTAGCCAGATCGTTCTCGAGGATGCGCTGGGCGAGCGTCGCCACGTCGGGATTGGGCGGGCAGCGCTCCGTATAGGCGGCCACCCGCGCGCGGGCGATGCGTGCCTGCACCGCGAGCGCCTCGATCTGCGTGTTGACGGCCCCATCGAGGTTGGTGAGCGTAGCCTCGACCGAGACATCGTCGGGCTTGAGGCGCCGCTCCTCGGAGAAGTCGACCTCGCGATCGGTCGCGCCCCCGCGCTCGCCATCGACCAGCCGCCACGCGACCCCGCGGATGCACACGGTGAAGTAGAGGGCGGCAAGATCGCCGCGCGCGACCGCGATCCAGTGGCGACCCGCTCCGTCGGCGGCGGCGGCGAGGCGGCGATCGGCCGAGGCAGGCTTGCCCTCGCGCAGCAGCCCGCTCACCTCTTCGAGCACCGCGACGGTGTTCTCGTCGGCGTGGTCGCGGGCCACCTTCACCAGCGGCTCGAGATCCTGCCACTGCGGCCAGCTGCCCATCGCGACCGCCGAGGCCTCGGAGCCCGCGGGCGGCACGCTGCGGCGGCAGCCCGACACGGCTAGGCCGAGCGCCAGGAGCAGGCCGAGCCAGAGCTGCGCCGGGGCGGCGCTCGGGCGCCGAAGGGGTCGCCGCGCGAGGGGGAGGGCCTGGCTACTCACGAGGGCGCAGGGTAGCCCAATATTCGTCGGCCCCCGCGTCAGCCGACGCGGGTGAGCCAGTGCTCTGCGGCGCGGCGCACGTTCTCGCGGGACGAGGCCTTGGACAGGCGCAGGAGTGCATCGGGGCCGAGTAGCGCCAGGCCGTCGCCGCGCACGCGTGCGGCCAACAAGTCGCCCATGCGCCCGGGCTCCCGCAGCCAGCGCTCGACGGCGGGACGCGGCAGCTGGAACGCGGCCCCGCTGCACGCCAGCCAGCGCTCCCCGATCTCGCGGATCTCGGGGTGGCCATGCTGCACCAAGAACGGCAGCAGCACGCCGAGCTGATCGGGATCCACCCGCGCCACGGTCGCGCCATCGGGCTCGCGTAGACGACCCGGCGGGAGCTCGAGCACCGTGGCCACGCCTTCGATGATGGCATCGGGGGACAGGCCGATCCGCTCCAGCGCATCGCGTAGCGCCGGGGCCGGGGCGCTGGGGTCATCGCTGGGCCGGAGCCCGCGCCGCACCAGCTCATACAGCCAATCCCAGCGACCGCGACCGGTGAGCGCCGCGTCGGCGACGGTGTAGCCCAGGGCTTGGAGCGTGCGCAGGCGTTGATCGAGCAGGCGCTCGGCCTCCGTCTGTCGCAGCCATCGCCACGAGAGCGCTCGACCGCCGGCCAGCGTGCGAGTCGGGGCCTCCGACCCGGCGGGGGGATCACCATGGAGCACGGCCGGGGCTGCGGGCTCCGCTCGGGCCTCCCTCACGTTCCACCAGCTTCCGCTCAGCCCGCGCCGCTCCACGAGCGACAGTCGAACGACTTGGTTGCGGGCTTCCTCCTCGGCCGCGGGGGGCAGCCGTAGGGTGAAGCCGCGGCGCTCGGTCCAGCGGGGCACAGCGCGGTTTTGCCACGTGTCGCACCCCGCTGTAAGGGCCCCGAGCCGGGCTGCGTTCCGGGCCACGAATCGCACGCACACCCCGCAGTGGACGTTTGGGTCCCGCGGTGCGTCGATCCCACTCGGAACTTCGATCATGCGTCCATCCCGCTCGATCCCCATCGCTCTGGCCGCGCT
Organism: Nannocystaceae bacterium; assembly: GCA_041600735.1. Classification (GTDB taxonomy): domain Bacteria; phylum Myxococcota_A; class Polyangia; order Nannocystales; family Nannocystaceae; genus Paraliomyxa. The sequence continues at coordinate 18,649 of JBFIJN010000003.1, read as the reverse complement.
CTTCCTGGCCGCCGCGTTCGCTCCGCCCGCGCAGGCTCGCCCCAAGCAGGCCTTCGCCTCCGCCCCCGTGACTCCGACCGCGCAGCCGGTGGTGAGCCTCACGCTCGAGTATCCCGGGGGCGGGCAGCTCCCGTCGTTCATGCACCTCGGCTCGCTCTACTTCGCTGGTCAGCAAGGTGAGCGCTACGATCTGCGGCTCAACAACAACACCGGCGAGCGCGTCGAGGTGGTGGTCACCGTCGATGGCCGCGACGTGATCAGCGGCGAGCCCGGCAACTACAAGAAGCAGCGCGGCTACGTGCTCGACCCGTGGGCCTCGGTGGTGATCTCGGGATACCGACAGTCGCTCGATCAGGTGGCCGCGTTCCGCTTCTCCGATCTCGCCGGCAGCTACACCGCGCTGCGCGGCTCACCCGAGCACGCCGGGGTCGTGGGCGTGGCCGTGTTCCAAGAGAAGCGCCGCAGCGCTCGCAAGCACAAGAAGGCGCTGGCCGTGGTTCCGCCGCAGCCGTATCGCGAGCCGTACTATCAGGGCCCGAGCGACAGCGGCTCGACGCCCACCGCATTTCCCGAGAGCCCCAGCCGCGACCGCCGTGGCGATGATGCAGGCGCGGCGGAGAAATCCTCGGCCTCGGCAGTGGGCTCGGCCGAGTCTGCAGGCGGCTTCGCGCCCGCACCCGCGCCCTCGCAGCTCGGCACCGCCTACGGCGAGACCCAGTACAGCGCCGTGCAGGAGGTGGAATTCAAGCGCCACCGCCGTCGGCGCCCCGATGCGTTCCTCACCGTCTACTACGACAGCCCGCAGGGCCTCGCGGGCAAGGGCATCGTGATGAGCTCGCCCGTGCTCGTGCAGCCGCAGCCGTTCCCGGACTCGCGCTTCTCCGCTCCGCCGCCGCGCTGAACGTAGAGGTGATCGCCGAGCGGCGCTAGCCTTCGTGGGGGCTCAGCAGTGCCCGATCTCGGTCAACGTCTGGGCTGCGACCACGCACTTGGCATAGTCGGCGTACTTGATGCGCCCGCGCAGCTGTAGCTTGTCGAGCTTGTGCTCGATGCACTGCTCGCGCGTGACCTCGATGAGCCGGCCCTGGCTCTCGTCGCTGAGCCCCTGCTCGCCGGCCTCTTGCAGCGTCACCTTCACGATGTGGTCGCACACCTCGACGGGCCCGGGGGCGCGGATCAGCATCCACCACGCCAGGAACGCGAGCACGGTGACGCCCAAGATGATTCCAGACGCGATCCTCATGACCGATAGGACTAGCCGTCCTAGCCCCCGCCGTCGATCACCTTGAAGGCAGCGCGGCGCTTCTTCACCTGCGTCTCGTCGGTGGCATCGATCGCGGGCGCGGCGTCGGACGCTCCGTCGCCATCGACCGAGAGCGTCGGCTCGGCCGTGGGCTTGGCGGTCGCGGCGTCGGCGTCGGTGTCGCTCCCCACCGTGCGCAGCACCGGCTTGTGCGCCTCGTCGCCCTTGCCAAAGCGGCTGCGCTTGACCGAGTCGGGCATGTTCTGATCGAGCACGATGCCGCGGCCCGTGCTGCGATCGGCCACCACGTAGACCGCTCCGTAGGGGAAGCTACAGCGGGTCACGTAGCCCCCGAACGACAGATCGGCCGACAGACCCTCCACGAGGAAGGTGAGGTCGAGCGGGTAGCTCGGGTCGAGATCGATGATCAAGCGCTCGCGCCACTGGTCCCGTATGAAATCGGGACATACGACGCCCTCGAACATGGCGTTGACATGGAGTCGAGGGCAGCGGCCGGCCGCCTGCAGCGACTCGATGACGCTCTGAACGGGATGCACCACCGGGATCGGCAGGGTAGCGGATTCTCGCGGGTCTAGCGAGGTGGGATTGCCGCGAAACGCGCGAGAAGTCTTACGTGGGGGGCCAGCGACCGCGAAACTTTCAGGCGAACGCCGACAGCCCGGTCAGCGCGCGGCCGATCGCCAGCGTGTGCACTTCGTGGGTGCCCTCGTAGGTGAACACCGTCTCGAGGTTGCACAGGTGCCGCATGATGTGGAACTCGCCCATGATGCCGTTGCCCCCGAGCATCGAGCGTGCGGTGCGAGCGGCCTCGAGGGCCATGCGTACGTTATCGCGCTTCAAGATCGAGACCTGCTCGGGAGACAGCTTGCCTGCCTGCTTGAGCCGCCCGAAGTGATGCGCGAGCAGCAGGCCCTTGCCGATCTCGTTGTGCAGCTCGACGAGCTTTTGTTGAGTCAGCTGGAAGCCCGCGAGCGGTCGGTCGAACTGCACGCGATCCATCGTGTACTGACGCGCTCGCTCGTAGACGTCCATCGCGGCCCCGAGCACCCCCCAGCCGATGCCGTAGCGAGCCTGGGTGAGGCACGACAGCGGGCCCTTGAGCCCGTGCACGCCCGGCAGCAGGTTCTCCTTGGGCACGCGCACCTCGTCGAGCACGATCTCGCCGGTCACCGACGCGCGCATGCTGAGCTTGCCCTTGGTCTCCGGGGTCGACAGGCCCTTCATGCCGCGCTCGACGATGAAGCCGCGGATCACCGGAGTGTCGGAGCCGTGGTCGAGCGTCTTGGCCCAGACCACGCCGAGGTGGGCGACCGGGCTGTTGGTGATCCAGAACTTCTGCCCGTTGAGCACGTAGTCGCCGCCGGGCCCCTGCTGCTTGGCGTGGGTGCGCATGCCGCCGGGGTCGCTGCCGGCGTTGGGCTCGGTGAGCCCGAAGCAGCCGATGAGCTCGCCCTTCGCCATGCCCGGCAAGAAGCGCTCTTTTTGCGCGTCGGTGCCGTAGGTGTAGATCGGCCACATCACAAGGGCCGACTGCACCGAGCAGAACGAGCGGATCCCGCTGTCCTGGCGCTCGAGCTCGATCATCGTGAGCCCGTAGGCGACCGGGTTCATGCCCGCGCAGCCGTAGCCCTCGAGCGTGGAGCCCAGCATCCCCATCTCGCCGAACTCGGGGATGAGCTCGTGCGGGAACGTGCCGCGCTCGTAGTGCTGCTCGATCGAGGGCGCGATGCGGCGGCGACCAAAGTCGCGGGCGGCGGCCCACGTGAGGCGCTCTTCCTCGGTGAGCAGGTGGTCGATGGACAGCAGGTACGGGGTCGCCTGAACGGCCATGGGCGTGCTCTACCACAGGGATGAACGCGGGGATGAGGGCGATCGTGGACGCGCGAGTGAGGCGGCGCCCCGCGACGCCGGGCGTGAGGCAACCTGGGCACAAGCGGGGGCATCGCAGCCAAGCCTGGGCCCCCCGCCCCGCCCCATGCCCAGTCCCCGCCCGGTCCCCATGCTCTGGCGCACAGGGCGTCCCGCCCTGGTCGGCAGGGCCCAAGCAGCCTGCTAGGATCTCGACCCATGCGCGCCCTAGCCCCGCCGTTGGTCGCCCTACTCGCCCTCGCGGCTTGGCCTTGCGCGGCTGAGGCTGCGCCCTCGGCCAGCGCCTCGTTCGACACCAAGAACGGGGCGAAGGGCTCGAGCTCCGGGGGAAAGTACGCTTGGCCCGAGCTCGTGGTCGGCGGCAACGCGATCTCGTTCATCGCCCCGTTCCAGATCGGCGCGGTGGGGTATCTGCCCAAGGGGCGGTTCTCGTTCCAGTACGATCGGCAGCTCTCGCCCAACCTCGCCAAGCACTGGATCCACCTGGGCGCGAGCCTGCTGTTCGATCGCGGCGACTGGAAGAACTTTCGCCTGCCGAGCTGCGACACGACCCAGGACGGCACCTGCGAGAAGGGTGGCGTCGTCGGCTGGGATGTCTATGCCGGGTACACCTATCGCTTCTTCGTGAAGAAGAAGCCGTGGCTGGTGCCGCACCTCAAGGGCTCGCTCGGGTTCGCGTGGTGGTCGCTGCCCAAGGTCGGTGGCGGCCGTGAGGAGCGACTGCAAGAGCGGCTCACCTCGTGGACGCTCAACCTGCGACCGGGTGCGGGCCTGCGCCTGTTCCCGCTCGACCAGCTCGGCGTTGGCATGGATGTGAACATTCCGATCGGGTTCTTGGTGCACAAGAACGCGATCCCCGTGGGCGGCGAGGAGCGCAACGGCGGATTCCTGCTCGGCTTCGAGATCTTCCCGCTGACGCTGGAGTATCGCTTCTAGAGCGCGGCCCATGGGCGGGTGGGGGACGCTCGCGGGGGTAGTGCTCGGGCTCCTCGCCGAGCCCGAAGCGCCGGCCTCCGAGGTCGCGGTGCCGGAGGTGGTCTCGCCTGCGGCCGAGGCCGTGGCGTTGACATGGGAGGCGCCGCCGGGCTGCCCCGAGGCGACGGCGGTCCGCCGCGCCCTGGCGGGCTATCTCGGTGAGGGGTCGAGCGCCGAGGCGGGCGCAGCCGTGCGTGCCGTGGCGCAAGTGAGACACAGCGAGGGGAGCTATCGCCTCTCGCTGCGCACCGAGACCGCCTCGGGCGTGACCACGCGGGAGACCGCAGCCGGCGACTGTGCGGTGCTCGTGGATGCGACGGCGGTGATCGTGGCGATCGCGGTGGATCCGGCGACGGTCTTCGGGCGCAGCGAAGAGGCGCCGCGCTCGACTGCACCGGCCGAGCCGGTCGAGCCGGTCGAGCCGGTCGAGCCCATCATCGATTCCGAGGTCAGCCCCGAGCCCGAGCCCGCTTCGCCCCAGCCGCTCGTCGAGCCGCGGGTGCGCTTTGGCATGCGAGTGGGCGGTGGGATCGATGTGGGCGTGCTCCCCGGGCTCGTGGGAGGTCTGCGCTTGGCCGGAGCCGTGCTCGGTCGGAGCTGGAGGGCCGAGCTGCGCGGTGATTATTGGTTCCCGCGCACGGCAGTCGCACAGCCCGGCATCGGCGCGCGCGTGAGCCTGCTTGCCGCCGGCGCGCGCGGCTGCGGCGTGCCCCGGCTCGCGCGCGCGCAGCTGGAGTTCCCGCTGTGCGCCGGCATCGAGGCCGGGGCCATGCGCGGTGACCCGGTGGGAGAGCGCATCGTCAACCCCTCGCCCTCGCAGCGGCTCTGGCTCGCCGCCGACGGCAGCGCGGGCTTGGCCTGGGTGCCGCGCCGCTACCTCGCGCTGGTGGTCCAGGCCGAGCTGGTGGTGCCGATCGTGCGCGCCGGCTTCCGCGTGGGCGAGGTCGAGGTGCACCGCGCGACGGCGGTGGCCGGGCGGGGCCTGGTAGGGCTCGAGGCCCGCTTTCCGTAGACGGCGAGCGCGCACCTGTCAGAACGGCGTTATTTTGCCGAGCCTGGCGTTCTTCCTCGCGATCCGCTTTTCTGCGACGGATCCCTGGGTACCCGGCCATTGCCGCCACGTGACGGCTTGGTCCGCTGATGCCTCGGGGCTCCTCTCGATGCCCGTGGTCGACACCGATCCCGAGTTCGCGAACCTCTATCACCGCCATCACGGCTTCGTGTGGCGCATGCTCCGGCGTCTGGGGGTGCCGCAGGCCTCGCTCGACGACGCGGCGCAAGAGGTGTTCGTGGTGGTGCATCGCCGCCGCGGCGATCTGCACGCGGATGCCTCGGTCCGCAGTTGGTTGTTCGGCATCGCGCGACGCGTGGCCGCCGACGTGCACCGCGGGCAGCACCGCCGCCAGCGCAAGCACGACGCGCTGCCGCTCCCCGTCTGCGATCCTCCACCCGATGATGCACTCGCCCGCATCGAGGCGGCCGAGTTCGTCGGCGCGTTCCTCGAGCGCCTCGACGAGGGCCATCGCATGGTGTTCGTGCTCGCCGACATCGAGGGCCTGACCGCGCCCGAGATCTCCGCGGCGGTCGAGATCAAGCTCAACACCGTATACTCGAGACTGCGCAAGGCCCGACTCGAGTTCGAACGCGCCGTCGCGCGACGCACAGCCCGATCGAAGGTGGCCCATGCCTGAGCGACTCCCCCCCGAGCCCAGCCCCGCCGCTCGTGCACTGCTGCGCGCGTTCCAGGAGCACGAGAGCCCGAGCCCCGCCGCACGCACGCACGGCTGGGATGCGCTCCAGGCTCGCCTGCACGCCGAGCCTTCGCCGGCGGCCAACGGTCGTCGCTACGTGCTCGTGAAGTCGACCGCGGTCGCGGTGGCGATCGCGGCCGTGGTGCTGCTGGCGCTCAAGGGGGTGGGCGCAGGCGTGACCGCGCTCGCCGACCAAGCGCGGCAGCCCGCCATGGAAGCACCCTATCAAGGAGGATCCGCCTCCGACGGCGGTCAGGCGGTGCCTCGCGCCCCGCGGGTGCTGCCTTCCCGCACCAGCGCTGCCGCGACCGCCTCCGAGCACGAGGCCGCGGTGCTCGAGGCGCCGGTGCTCGAGGCGCCCGAGCTCGAGGAGCCCATGCCGACCGCCGTCACGCGCCCGAGTCGGCCACGTCCCGCGGCCCCGAGCGCGGCGCCTGCGTCCTCGCCCGCCGATGATCTGCAGGCCGAGCTCGCGCTCATCAAGCGAGCCAACGAGGCCAAGCAAGCCGGTCGCCACGCCGACGGGCTCGCCGTGCTGCGCGAGCACGCCGAGCGCTTTGCACGGGGCACCCTCGCCGACGAGCGCATGGTGCTGCGGGCCGAGCTCGAGTGTGCGTCGGGTCGGGCTCGCGAGGCCCGCGAGCTCGCCGAGCGCTTCCTTCGCGAGCGCGCCGGCTCGGCCCTGGCCGGGCGCATGCGCGGGGTGTGTCGCAGCGAGTAACATCGAGCGAGACGGATCGCCGCCGTGCCGGCCATCGCTTGGATGTGAAACGCAACGCCCCAACCACGACGCTCCTGCCCTTGCTGCCCTTGCTGCCCTTGCTCAGCTCGCTCGCTTGCGTAGTCCCGTTGGGCAAGCTCGGGGAGGAGGCCACGGATACCGACGGCAACGATACCGCGGGTAGTGAGGAGACCGGGACCGGCGAGCTGCCACCCGTGGACCAGCGCTTGGACGTGCTGCAGCTCGACGATGGCGCGCTCGACTTGTTGGTCGTGATCGACAACTCCGGCTCGATGGGCACCGAGCAGGTTCGTGTCGCGACGGCGATCGCGGCGTTTGCCGAGCAGGTCACCGCAGCACCCGGCGTGGATCTGCGCATCGGCTTCACCACCACCGACAACGGCAACCCCTGGTGCCAGCTCACCTCGCCCGAGGCCGGGAACCTCGAGCTGAGCGCCTGCACCAGTCGCATCACCAACTTCGTGTTCGACGGGGCCGCGACGATCGACTCGCGCCAAGAGGCATGCCTCGATCTGTGCAACATCGAGTCGATCCCGCTGCTGCCCACCACCACCCACGTCGACGAGGTCGCCGCCCTCCGCCCGTGGATCGAGTTCGGTCCGCAGGGCAGCAACCTCGGCGAGGTGACGCTCGAGCAGGCGCTCTTGTGTGCGGCTCCCCAGGGGATCAACGGCTGTGGCTTCGAACAGCCGCTCGAGTCGATGAGGAACGCGATCGAGCGCACCAACAGCCCCTCGGATAGTTCGTACGGGTTCTTGCGGCCGTGGGCGCGGCTGGCCGTGGTCCTCGTGACCGACGAGGTCGACTGCTCGATCGACCCCGCATGGGAGGAGGTGTTCCTCCCCGATGGCAACCGGGTGTTCTGGGGCGACCCCACCGAGGCCAGCCCGAACAGCGCCTTGTGCTGGAACGCGGGCGTGGAGTGCGACAGCGACGGTCCCGACCTCGGCAACTGCCACCCGCAGAACTACGACGTCGACGGCAACGTCACGGATCCCGCGAGCGCGGTGATGTACTCGCTCACGCGCTACATCGAGGAGCTCCAGAGCGTCGAGGCCAGCAAGCAGGTGTATCGCGCCGAAGGCTCGGTCGCCGTGGCGCTCATCGCCGGCGTGCCCGAGGGCTACGCGGAGGGCACCGCCGAGCTCGACTACTCCCGGGGTGTCAGCGGGGATACCCAGTTCACCCATGACTATGGCGTAGACCCCGGCTGCGAGGGCCCGGCGGGGCAGGCCGTGCCGCCGGTGCGGCAGCGTGCGCTCGCGGAATTGTTCCCCGTGGGTGACGCGGCCGCGGTGCACTCGGTGTGCGGCGACAGCTATCAGCCGGCGCTCGCCACGATCCAGAGCGCGCTGGCGGCACGACAGGTCGACCAGGTCGCGTGCCTACCGGCCTGCCTCGCCGATGTCGACGCGGCCAGCGAAGGCCTCCAAGCCCAGTGCAGCGTGGTGATGCTGCGAGGTACACCGACGGGTCGCGAGGAGGTGCTCGTTCCCGCGTGCGACGGCGCCATGGCCGACGAGCCCTGCTACCTGCTGCGCGTGGCCGAGGATGCGCCGCAGTGTGCCGCGCAGGGCTCGAACGCGGAGCTCGAGCTGGTGCTGCCCGCCGGGTTTGCGTGGCAGGGTCAGCTCGATATCGAGGCTGCGTGCGAGGTCGCAGCCGCGGGCAGCTGCTGATCCGAGGCGCCCGCGACAGCGCGGGTCGAGAGAGGTTCCCGAGAGATTTTTCTTTTTCTCTCGGGAACCTCTCGATCGTGTTGGGCCGCCGAGAAACCACGGAGTGGGCGCAGCGGTGATCGGAACTTCGACCATGAGTCGATGTCAAGCCGACCACACGCAGCAAGGATTCAGAGCCCATGTCCCGCACGATCAACCTGAGGATCTTCAAGAACGAGCAGCTCGTTGGCAGTCGTTCGTTTTCGCAAGAGGTGATCAAGATCGGCAAGCTTCGCAGCAGCGATCTTCACCTCGAGGATGACGCCGTCGCCCGCATGCACGCCGTGCTCGAGGTGACCCCCAACGACCTTCGCTTGGTCGATCTCGGCAGCGCCTCGGGCACGTCGGTCAATGGGCGCCCGGTCAGCAAGAGCGCCGCCATCGCGAGCGGTGATTCACTGTGGGTGGGGCCGTTCCGCCTCGAGCTGCACGCGCAGCCGATCGCGGCCGCCATCGCCCCCACCGCGGCGATGGTCGGCACGCCGAGCTTCGCTCCGGCAATCGCGACGGCGACCGCGACTGCGATGGCCTACGCGCCCGCACCCGCCATCAGCCCCGCGTCGCCCCGCGCCACGCTTCCCCTCGACACCAGCGAGATCGAGGAGCCCGATCATCATGTGGCCGAGGTGATCGCTCGCTACGGCGGCACCGTGCTCGATGTGCAGCACGTAGGGCAGGTTCGCTCGCGTCGCGGGCAGGCGCCCGCTCTCCTGGCGCTCGGTGGCCTCATGCTGCTCGGTGGCGCGAGCATCGTGGCCAGCGAGGTCTCCCAGGACTGGGACGCCCATCAAGAGGCGACCGCGTTTGCGCAGGCCAGCGGACGGGTCGCGCCCGAGGCTCCGGGCTCGGGCCTCGGCGGTCTCGGCATCGGGCTCGCGCTGCTCGGCCTGGTGCCGCTGGGCCTCGGCGCGGTGCGGCGCAACGACGTGGGGCTCGACCGCTACACCGTGGGCGAGGGCCACGAGGCCAGCTTCCATGTGGCGGCCGACGGCCTCCCCGAGGGCAGCGCGTTCCCGCTGGTCGCCAAGCACGGCGAAGACTACGTGCTTCGCTTCACCCCGCAGATGCGCGGTCACGTGACCCTGAACGGCGAGCGCCACGAGCTCGAGGCGCTGGTGCGCGCAGGTCGGGTCGGAACGAGCGGCTCGGCGTACGCGCTGCCGCTGCCGCGCGGGGCCGAGGCGCACGTCGAGCACGGCAGCGTCACGTACCGCGTGGCCTCGGTCACCGGCGGCAAGGCCATCGCGAAGCGCGGTGAGACCGACAAGCCGTTCTGGATCTACAACGCGGCCTCGGGCGCGGTGCTCGGCGGACTGCTGGCGGCGGTGCACCTCATCCCCGAGGAGGCGCTCAACATGAACATGGACGAGCTCGTCGCGGAGAACCGCTACGTGGGCTACATGCAGCAGCCCGATCTCGAGAAGGAGCCCGAGGTCCAGCCGATCGTGCCCGAGGCCAACCAAGAGGACACGGGCGGAAAGGGCGAGCGGCACAAGGGCGCGGAGGGCAAGATGGGGAACCCCAAGACGCCGACCAAGTCCGGTCTGTATGCGATGAAGGGCCCCAAGACGGCGGTCCCGACCATGGCCCGCGACTTCGACCCCGAGATGAAGGCGCGCAACACCGGCATCCTGGGGCTGATCGAGCAGGAGAGCGGCCACTTCCTCTCCTCGCCGTACGGGGCGTTCGCGGTCGGCACCGATGACTCCGACGTCTGGGGCGGGCTCACGGGCACCGAGATCGCCGACGCGCACGGCTTGGGTGGCATGGGCAACATCGGCACGGGTCGCGGCGGTGGTGGCAACGGCGAGGGCACCATCGGCCTCGGCAACGTGGGGCTGCTGGGCAAGGGCGGCGGCGGTGGCGATCGCGTGGGCTACGGTCGCGGCAGCGGCACGGGGCACTCGCAGCGCGTGCCCAAGGGCCCGGAGATCCGCCAGGGCAAGGCCAAGATCGACGGCAACTCGGTCGACAAGGACGTCATCCGTCGCATCATCCGCAACCATCACAACGAGATCCGTCACTGCTACAACGAGGGGCTCGCCAAGGACCCCAGGCTCCAGGGTCGCGTGGCCGTGATGTTCACCATCGGGCCCACGGGTCTCGTGCCCAGCGCCGCGGTCACCGAGAACACCATGGGCGATCGCAACGTGGCCAACTGCGTCGCCGCAGCGGTGCGCCGCTGGAAGTTCCCCAAGCCCATGAACGGCGGCACCGCGATGGTCACGTATCCGTTCACGTTCTCGCCGGGCTGAGCCCCGCACCCACCTCGCACGAACTCGGACGGCGTCGCACCCACCAGGTGCGGCGCCGTTCTCTCGCGCCGGGTAGCTCAGGCCGCGGCGAGCGGCTCGAATGCCGGGCGTAGCACGTCAGCGCGGGGCGAGCTCAGCCGCCGCGAAAGGGATCGCCCGCGGGTCGCAGCAGCTCGTGCTCCACCCGCGCGAGCACGGCCATCGCTCGCTCGCGATGACCGGGGCTACGCACGAGGGCGCGCGAGAACCGGTTGCGGCGGTCTTCCTGCTGGCGGCTCGCCACGAGCTCCTCGCGCAGCTGGGCGGGTACGATCCCCAGGTCGGCGAGGCGCAGGCGCTCTTCGGGCGCGAGCGTGGCCATGCTCGCGATCCATTCGAAGATCTCGCGGTCGACCTCGGGGAGCTCGAGCTCGGCATCGGGGACGACGATCTGCAGGCTTCGCGTGTGCCGAACCAGCCGCTGGAGCGCGGGTGTCAACGTGGCGAAGGCCGCGGGTAGAGCGGCGAGGTCCTCGAGATCACGACGACGCAGGCGTCCGCGCATGGTCTGAGCCATCCCCACCCAGCCGCGCCCCAACAGCACGCCCGTTCCGGCGAACGCGAGCGCCGAGGCCATCCCGCCCTGGCCGAGCACCAGCAGCACCACGGTCCAGACCATGCCGATCATCCAGACCGCGGTGATGGTGCCCAGCACGCCCAGCGTGAGCACCCACCCCACTGCGAAGCCCGCGCTGAGGTGAGGGGGTCGCCAAGGCTCGGGATCGAGCTTGGGGCGAGCGGCGGGGAGCGCTGGCGCGAGGGCGAGCGCGAGCGAGTCCTCGCTTCGCGCCGTTGCCCTGCGGTTGCCTGCGTTCATGGGTGGGTGGGAGTCGTGGGCTCGCGGTTGCCCCGTGGTCGCGGTGCAGGTAGAGCATGGGGCATGAAGGGCTCCGAGGCACCCTATTCGCTCTACTACTGGCCATCCTTGCCGGGGCGCGGCGAGTTCGTGCGCCTGGTGCTCGAGCAGGCCGGGGTGGCGTACGACGACGTCGCCCGGCGATCGAAGGAGGAGGGGGGAGGGCCCGCCGCGCTCGTTGCCCTGCTCGGCGCCCCGGGCCCGGGCCTGCGCCCGCTGGCTCCGCCCGTGATCGTGCACGGAGAGCGTCGGCTGGCCCAGATGCCGAACATCTGCGCGTGGCTGGCCGCTCGCCACGGCTTGGTGCCCGACGACCCCGACGTCCGCGCCGAAGCGCTGCAGCTGCAGCTCACGATCGCCGACCTGGTCGCCGAAGCCCATGACACGCACCACCCGGTCAGCAAGGGCGACTACTACGAAGACCAGAGAGAGGAAGCTCGCCGCTACGCGGCACAGTTCGTCGCGCAGCGCCTGCCCAAGTTCCTGGGCTACTTCGAGGCGGTGCTGCGCGCCAACCCGCATGGCGGTGGCCTCCACCTGGTCGGCGCCTCGCTGAGCTACGTCGACCTCGCGATGAATCAGCTGCTGCGGGGTCTGGGCTACGCGTTCCCGCGGGCGCTGGCCGCCCTCGAGTCACAGATCCCGGGGTTGCTGGCGCTTCGCGACCATGTCGACGCGCTGCCCCGCATCGCAGCCTATCGCGCGTCGTCGCGCTACTTGCCGTTCAACGAGCACGGCATCTTCCGCCGCTACCCCGAGCTCGACCTCGGTGGTTGACCGCTCAGCGCATCGGTCCCGCGACCAGCTGCGGGTCGACGCGCGTGTCGAGTAGGTTCATGCGCCAGTCGAGGTGAGGCCCGGTGGAGCGTCCCGAGTTCCCCGAGGTCGCGATCACCTGACCGGCCTTCACCACGTCGCCTTCCTTCACCTTGAACTTGTGGAGGTGCAGGAACGACGAGGTGAGGCCATGGCCGTGATCGAGGATCAGCAGGTTGCCGGAGAGCGGCACGTCGGCCTCGACCAGCACCACCACCCCCGCGGCGGGGGCCTTGATCTTCTTGCCGACGGGCACGGCCACGTCCACGCCCCAGTGGAAGTCGTGGTCCTCGCCATCGAGCACCCGCCGACGGCCGTAGGTCGAGGTGATCCTGCCCTTCACCGGCCATGTGAAGCCGTCGCGGAAGTAGGCGACGGTCGAGGCTCGCTTGCGCACCTTGGCGATCTTGGCGCGGTACTTGGCCAGCACCTTGCGGGTCTCGCGGTCGAGCTCGACCATCTCGGGCGGCAGCCCGTCGATGACCTCGGGCTCGAACTCGCGGCTGGTCACGTGCAGCACGTGGCGCTCGGTGGGCCCGCCGGGGAATGCGAAGCTGAGCAGCGCGCGGGGCGAGGCGCTGCGCCCAAACCCGAACAAGAAGTCGCCCTCGGGGGAGACCATCACGCGCTCCTTCTCGAACCACACCTTGGTCGTTGGCGGGACCACGCCATGCACGAGGCCGCCCTGGGTGAGCTCGCCCGTCAGCTTCACCCGCGGATCGGGTCGCGCCATGTAGTCCTCGTCCACGCGCAGCTCGAAGCCGAAGCGGGTGGGCTTGGCATCGACGGTCGGCCGGATGTCGAGCGTGCCCGAGAGCAGCATGTCGATCGGGGTGGCCGACGGCAGGTCGTAGCGGGCCTTGAGCTTGCCCTGGCCCTTCAGGCCCGCCACGCTGGCCAGGCCGAGCGGGGTGCCCACGATCGGCTCGTCGGCGGCGAGCGCATAGGTCACGGTGGCGTTCACCTCGAGCTGCGGACCCTCGATGGTCTTCGCGGTGCAGGTCAGCGTCTGCCAGGCCGGGATCCCCCACAGGTCCACGCGGCGCCGCACCTCCCAGCGCGTGCTCTCCTTCATCGCGTAGGAGGGCACCGGGATCGCGAGGTGACCCAGCGCCACGCGCAGGGCCGCGCCGATGCGCCCCGCGTGCGGGTCCTCGCCGGCGGGCCACTGAAGATCGGTGACCACGTCCCAGCGGTCCGTCACCAAGGGGATGGCCGCAGGCGCTTCACCGGGCGCGAGCGCGGCCTCGAAGCGCACGAGGAACTCGGGGTCGACGCCGTCGCCCGACACGAGCACCTCGCTCTGGCGCGGCGTCCAGCGCCAGCGCGACCCGCTGTCGTCGATCGCGTCGAGCACCACGTCACCGACCAGTCGCACGAGCGGCAGGTGCAGTCGCTTCTTGGCGCCCTCCGTGATGCGCAGCTCCGCCACCATGCGGCGCTCGCTGCCGGGTGCCCGCGCCGGGAGCGTGTGCTCCTTGCCCTTGCCTTCCCTGAGGAGCGCGACGCCGGGCTCGAGCGGTAGCTCGTCTTGCGCGGTCTCGTCGTCGCTGTCGCCCGTCGACGCCGCTGGCTCCGGCGCGCTCGCGCGCGGCGTGGGGGTCAGGACGTCGGCGGGTGGCTCCGGGTCCGAGCACGCGAGACCGACCACGGCGATCCAACCGATCCAACCGATCCGGCGGCTCCAGCCGATCGAGGCGATCGACGAGCAGCGGACCAAACAGCGTCCAGAGCGTCGCGTCATGAACGCAAATTGTAGTGTTCCTGCGGTGCCCCGCAGGCATGTAAGTTCGGTGGGCTGCGGCGCACGGAAAGTGAGCCGCGACGCGAGGCACGAGAATCTACTCGCAGCCCAGACGTTCTTGTGCCCGCGCGATGGCGCGGGCGTAGCGGCCGGCCGGGAAGCCGTCGCGATGCTTGGTCCAGTGGCGGCAGGCTTGGTCCTGATCGTGCAGCTGCGTCGAGAGGATCATGCCGAGCTCGTAGCTCAGCACCTCACGGGTTCGGCGGTCCCAGCGCTGGCGCAGCGCGTCGCGGAGCAACGACGCCGCGGCCTGGTACTGCCGCTGGGCGCGGAGCTCGGCGACGCGCTCGACGATGCGTCGCAGCTCTTCGGACGAGGGCACGGTTCCACCCCGATCGCGGCCGCGGGTCGATCCCTTGCTCGCCGGGTCCGTCGCTTCGGGTCGCCCGAGCGCGGCGAGACGCTCGCCCGCCGCCAGCGGAGGATCATCGTCCTCTCCCTCCGCGAGCGGCTCGCCCGGCAGCGGGCTCTCGACCAGCCCATGCTCGACCATCGCCGCTTCGATCCCCGGCTCGGTCACCACCCACGAGGCCAGCGCACCGCTGGCTCCGAAGCGGAAGCGCTCGCCCGGAGCGACGGAGTGCGTGCGCCCGCCCTCGTCGAGGAACACCATCGAGCCCTCGAGGAGATCCACGTGTCCCTCGTCGCCGCTGACGACGACCGACAGCCGCGTCGCCAGCAGCTCCAGCACTCCGCCGGGTACCTCCACGCGCCACGGAATGCCCTCGGGGCCGCTCATCGACTCGAACAGGGCAGTGCCGTCGACCAGCGTCACGCCGTGCTCGGTGGGCCGTAGTCGCGTGGTCGCGCGGCTCTCGATCACCACGCTCGCGCGGGGCGGCTCGACGCGGCAGCTTCCGTCGAGCACGAGCTCCACCTCGCCACGCGTCACGTGGCAGTTGTCGCCGCTCACCTGCCACGCCGCGTGCATGGGGGCCGGTGCCAGCTCCTGCCGCGTTGCGATCTCGGGCGTGCCGCCAAGGGTGAACACCGCGAGCACCATCGCCGCGCCGGCGGCAAAGCTGACCATCGGGATCCAGGTGCGACGCCGCGCGGGGAGCTCGGCCTGCAAGATCTCGGCGTCGAGACGCCGCGCAATGCGGTGCACCGCGCCGGGGCGCAGGCGCTCGGCTCGTTGCTCTCGATCGAGCTCGCGCAGCTCGTCGATGAAGGATCGACGCTCACTCATCGCCCACCTCCCAGCCGGCCTCGCGAATCGTCGCCTCGGCGCGCTTGACGAGCTTGCACACGTAGCTCTTGGAGAAGCCGAGGATCTCGCCGATCTCGGCCTGCTCCTTGCCGTCGAGGCGATACATGCAGAACGCGATGCGCTGCTTGGGGGGAAGCGCGTCGAGCATCGCGTCGACGCGTCGTAGATCACGACGCTCGGCCACTTGGGCCTCGGGGTTCTCGGGCACGCGAGCGGCGCGACCCAGCAGCCAGCGCACGGCAGGCGAGTTGGCCACGCCCTCGCGGCGCAGCCGGCTGAGGCAGCGGTTGGTGGCCACGCGGTAGAACCACCCCTTGAGCGCGTCGTCGTCCTCGAGCTTGTCGATCACCTTGCACAGCGAGACGAACACGTCTTGCGTGACGTCCTCGGCCCAGGTCCGATCGCCGCGGCCATAGCGGAGCGCGAGGCGGTACACGTGATCGCGGTGCTGCCGATAGAGCGAGGCCACGCGAGCGGCGGTCGCGGCCGTCGAGGTGCCCTCGTGGAGCCGCAGCAACGAGCTGGACTCGAGCTCGCCAAGCTCTCCGGCTTCGTTCATCGCGGCCTCCATCCGTAGCTCAAGCCCACCGAGCCGCCGATGCGCCAGGCGCTGCGACTCCACACCACCACGTCGTCCACGCGATGCTCCCGCGCCCGACCCGAGCGACCTGCGCGGAGCGAGAGATCGATCTGTAGCCCTCGGGCGACCCGCAGCGAGACGCCAACGGGCAGCTCGGCGGTCCAGTCCACGCGATGCCCCGCGTCGGCTCCACGCTGGCGAAAGCGGTGCACCTGCACGCCGCCCAGGCCCTGGAGGTGCAGGCCCACCGTGCGCGACAGCGCGAACATCCAGCCAAAACCCCCGCTCACGCTCGCCTCGAAGATGGAGATGTCTGGCGCGGAGGCGGGCACCATGAGCACGTCGAGCAGCGCTCCGGGGCCCGGCTCACCCCCCACGCGCAGCGAGGTGCCGACGGCGGCATCGGCCGCGGTGAGGCGCCCATAGATGCCCGTGCGCGCGCCGATGCGCACCACGACGCCGCGCCCCTCGGATGCTGGCGTGCGCGACGACGAGAGCCCGACGGTCGCAGGCCCATTGGCGGGGCCGATCGGCTCGATCTCGAGGCTTGGCTGCACTTGGGTGGGATCGGGGAGCAGGGTATCGAGCGAGGCCTCGAGCGCCACGCGCTCGGGCTCGTCCTGCTCGAGCGCGACCAGCTGCGGGGTGAGCGAGGCCTCTCGGCAGCCCTCCACGTCGCTGGCACGCGAGAGCGCCACGACGTTCCCGCGACTCTCCGCGCACAGCACCGCGTCGGGGTCCGCCTCGGGAGGAACGACGGTGATGCGGCGCTCGAGCAGTCGCTGAACCAGGGTCCGTCGCAGCGCCTCGGGCGAGGCCCCCGGACCCGCGGGGCTGGCGTCGACGTAGAGCGCATGGCGTGGGGTCGGCGCGCCGGTGGGGTGGGTTCGCGGGGTGACCTCGTCGAGCGCCTCCATGGCGCGATGCACCGCCTCGAGCGGTAGCACGGCGCCGGTCGAGACCTCGAAGGTCCGCGTGTCCTCGCCTCGTGCCTGCACCCGAATCCCCCGGGGGGTGGCCTCCACGCGCAGGGTCCGCGTGGCATCCTCGGCCGTGGGCGCCAGTGGATAGCCCTCCTCGAGCAGCCGCAGCATCAGCTGGTCGCGAAGCGAGCGCGTGCTCTCGGCCCCCGGCTCGGCGCCGAGCGGCGGGTCCGAGACGGGCACTGCCTCGACGTAGACCGGCGCGGGGGCGAGTGCGAGCGCGAGCGCAGCCACGATCACCCCTTCCTCCGCGTCGACTCGTTCTGCATGGCGTCCGGCCCCCAGCATAGCGGGGGCAGCCTCCAACACGCGACAAGCCGGCACCGGTTTCCCCTCGGGTCGCATCCAAGGCGGCGGAATTCGCGTGCGATCTCCGGAATCTGAGCATTTGTAGGATTTTGGGTTGGGCCGGAGTGCCCAGCGTCGGGCATACTCCTTCGCATCGTGCGTGTTCGGAGGGTCGCAGCGCTGGCGATGGCGTGTTCCGCGCTATTGATCGGCGCATGCGGCGAGCTGGACATCGTCGACCACGACCCGTTGCTCCTCGAGCCCGAGGGCAACTTCCCCGATGCCGCCCAAGCGCGCTGCGGCCCGCTGCCACCCGACGTGCTGCCCATCCCCGGCCTCCAGACCGCATGGGCGATGTCCAAGGTGCCGCTCGACGTGGGCGACGCCAGCTTTCGCGCGACCACCTCGGCCCTGGTGTTGCGGCTCTCCGACGACGGTCTCCCGTGCGGTGTGCCCCTCGATCCCGAGCTCATCGGCTGTCCGAGTGCGTGGGCGGTCGATGTCACCCTGCGCAATGCGGAGCTCGGCCCGGGTACCTTCGAGCTCGAAGACCACGGGTCTGGAGCGCGGCCGGGCTGGGACCTGGCCACCGCCCATCGCGTGCACTCCGACTGCGTACGCGAGCGCGAGCAAGGGCCCTTCGAGGGCGGCGCGCTCGAGATCTTCACGGTCACCGACGATTGCGTGGTGGGGCGCTTGGTGGGCACCGCCGACGAGCTGCCGGCCGCGAGCTCGCCCGTCGAAGGTGGCTTCGTGGCGCTACGCTGCGATCGCGAGTGATGACATGCGGCGCGGCTCAGCCGCCCGCCACCCCATTGAGCGTGTCGACCACCGCGAGCAGGTCGCCCTGCTCGTAGAAGTCCACCACCAAGAAGTTCGCCGCGTGATTCCACCGCGCCTGGCACTCCTCGGCCCGCGGCAGCAGCACCTCGGTGGCATTGACGACGGTCGCGTTGCGCTGCGAGGGCAGCCCAAACGCATCGTTCACCCAGTGGTTCACGAGGAACAGATCGTTGTCGGTCGAGCCGCGATTGAGGTCGCAGCTCAGCTCCTCGGCGGTCGAGGGGCCGTAGGGCGTGTCCCAGGCCTCGCTCCAGACATGGTGGTACCAGCCGGGCGGCGGACCGCCCGACTCTGCGGTCACCACCAGGCGCGTGTCGGCATCGATCATCGCGCCAAGCGTGGGCCAGGGCTCGCCCGGCGCATGGGTGTAGACCAGCGCTTGGGCTCCGCTCGTCGCGTAGTCTTGCTCGACCTCGGCGACGTCCACGTGATCCTCGTAGATGATCGTCACCACCTCACGCGGGTTGGCCTGCAAGAACGTGGTGATGGCCGCGAGCCCGTCGAGGTGCGGGGTGGAGGCGAGTGAGCACGGGCCGTGACACATGAGCACCGTGTCGGGATCGGCCTCGTCGGGGTAGATGTCGATCAGCAGCACCCGGATCCCATCGTCGAGCTGACGGGCGATGTCGCGCTGCTGATTGGCGTTCACCTGGGGG
>JBFIJN010000002.1:0-75177 GCA_041600735.1 Nannocystaceae bacterium | reverse complement strand
CGGGTGCCCGGTGCCGCGCTCGAGCCCACGCCCGAGGGCGCACGCTGGGACGCCGACGAGCTGATCGTGGTGGCCCCGCCCCCGCAGCACGCCATCGATCCCGCGCCGCGAGATCCTCGGCGCATCGGCACGGTGCTCGTGTTCTGGGACGGCCAGGGCTTGCCCAACGGCGAGGCCACCCAGAGCATGTTCACGGGCAACAAGTCGACCAACGTCTACTACGGCGAGAACTCCTACGGGATGGAGACGCTGGCCGGCAAGGTCTTCGGCCCCTACCAGATCACCCAGCCCGCGGGCTGCAACGTGGACGGCATCGTCGCGGCGGGCCAGGCCGCGATGATCGACAAGGGCCACGATCCGGCGCAGTTCCGCCAGATGATGTTCTACTTCCCCGGCGGCCTCGGCTGCGGGTTTGCGGGCCTGGCCTCGGTGGGCTCGCCCGACAACCCCGCGCGCAACAGCTGGTACAGCGGCTCGTTCGGCTGCACCACGCGCAACCAGGAGCTGGGCCACAACTACGGCATGGGCCACTCCCACGCCTACTCGTGCCCGCCCACCCCCGACGGCTTCGATCACCCGCCCTACGCCGATTGCGAGCACGTGGAGTACGGCCACCCGTACGACCCCATGGGCAACGGCTGCGGCCACATGAACGTGGTGCAGAAGACCTATATGGGGTGGATCTCCGACTGCAACATCGTCACCGCCACGAGCGACGGCACGTTCAACCTCATGGCCACCGAGCTGCCGTGCAACGGCACGCAGGCGCTGCGCTTCCGCGCGTACGACGGCCGCCTCTACTACCTCGAGTACCGCACCGGCATCGGCCAGTTCCTCGCGGGCTCTGGCGTGATGGTGAACATCGCCAACGAGGTCGGCGGGTTCGGTCCGCCCAACTACGTGCTCGACGAGCTCGGCAACAACACCAACGGCTACCTGCACGAGGGCGACTCGTTCACCGATCCCGACCCCGACGTTCCGGTCGAGGAGCGGGCCACGTTCACCGTGCTGCAAGAGCTCGACACCCACGCGGTGATCCAGGTGACCTTGCCCGGCGGTGGCGACGGTCTCCCGCCCAGCTGCCGCGGCGGCGGTGAGCCCCTCGACGAGGGCTCGGCGATCGGCTCGCTCGAGTGCGCGGCCATCCCCTACCCCGGCGACGAGACCGCGCCGACCGTGACCATCACCTCCCCGAACGACGGCGACCAGTTCGCGGTGGGCGAGAGCTTCACCATCGTCGCCGATCCCATGGACGACCGCGGGATCATCGAGGTCGAGCTCTACTTCAACGGTCAGCCCTACGACGTGAAGACCCAGCCGCCGTGGGAGTGGGAGGCCACCAACGTCCCGGCCGGCACCTACGAGTTCGGCGTGGTCGCTCGCGATGCCCGGCTGTGGGCCCCGAGCAACGCGGTCACCGTGCAGGTCGGTGCGCCGCCCTCGGCCGATGAGACCGGGGCCGACTCGACCGGTGGAGATGATCTCCCCATGGGCACCACCGGCGATCCCGGGGACGACGAGAGCAGCGGCGGCGACGGGGGCGCGGTCACCCCGAGCGAGGGCTGCAACTGCAACGACGCGGGCGGTCGCGGTGGCGCGGGCTTTGGCCTGATGCTGCTCGGCCTCGGCTGGCTGCGGCGGCGACGATCCGCGGGCTGAGCCTCGCGCGCACGACCAACCAACGAAGAGAGGGCGCCCCCACCGGGGACGCCCTCTTCTCGTTGTTGCGCGGGTTGCTGCGCGTGTTGCTGCGGGCGGGTCCGCGGGACCCGAGCGCTACTGCGCGGCCGCCACCTCGGGTGCTGGAGCGGCAGCCGGGGCCGCCCCACCGCCGATGCTCGGCGTCACGCCCATCTCGGTGAGCAGGTGGTCCGCGTCGTCCACCGCATCCATGATCCAAAGCACGTAGCGAATGTCGACGTGGATCGAGCGGGTGACCGAGGGCATGAACACGTAGTCGCTCGCGATCGCCTCGTAGTTGCCGTCGAACGCCAGCCCGATCAGCTCGCCGCGGGCGTTGAGCGTGGCCGAGCCCGAGTTGCCGCCGGTGATGTCGAGATCCGCGAGGAAGTCGACGGGAAGATCGCCGAGCTGCTCATCGGCGTAGGGGCCGAACTGCTTGGCCTTCGCGGCCTCGATCACCTTGGCCGGGGCGTCGAACGGGGACTCGCCGGTGTTCTTGGCCAGCATCTGCGTGATCGTGGAGAACGGCACGTAGGGCTCGGCCGAGGGCGTGGCCTTGTAGCCGCGCACCGTGCCGTAGGTGACCCGCAGCGTGCCGTTGGCGTCCGGGGCGAGCGGCGTGGGACTGTGCTCGCGCAGCGCCGCCACGTAGATCGGGCGCAGCTTGGCCATCGCCCCCTCCTTCTCCTTCTCGCGCCGCTCCACGTCCTCCACCACCAGCTCGATCGTGGTGGCCGCCTGGATCATCGGGTCCTTGCTGCCGTCGACCTTCTTGAGCGGCGCATTGAGCAGCTTCTCGAGCACCTCGGGATCACCGAGCTTGGTCTTGGCGTAGAGCTTGCCGAGCGCCTTGTCGACCGCGGCGTCGTCGAGCGGCACGGTGGCCGCGCCGCCCAGCAGCGCCTCGAGCATCACGTCGGGACGCGTGCCCTCGGGCAGCCCCGCCGCGCGCGTGATCGCCAGCTTGAGCACCGCCTTGTCGAGCTGCGGGTCGTAGCTGGCCTGCAGGCCCTTGCTGGCGGCGACCGCCTCTTCGATCTCGGCGTCGCTGTACCCGGGGCGGCGCTCGGCCTCGGGCTTGGCGCGCTCGGTCGCGACCTTGCGCACCATGAGCGCCACGCCCAGCATCGTGCTCGCTCGCAAGATCTCGTGCACGGCGTCATCGTAGTCGCGGCGATCCTTGCCCGCGGCCTCCAGCGCGGCCAGGTCGGCGAGCACCGTGCCGTACTTGGCCTTGCGCGCCGGGTCGGCATCGATCCAGGTCTGGAGATCGGCCTCGAGCTTGGTCTTCTCCGCCGCGAGCCCGCCCGCGGTGAGACCGGCGAGCATGCCCTTGAAGTTGGTGTAGTAGTTGGCCATGCCGCGCAGGCGGCTCGCCGCCTTGATCGCGAGCGCCGGGTCGGCTTGGCCCATCTGCTCATAGAGCGCGATGTACTGCTCGAAGCGCGCGATGCGGCCGGGGTAGTACCACTCGACCGCCTCCTGCACCTCGGCGGCCGTGCTGAGCCGGTGCGTGCGCCCCGGGTACCCGGCCACCATCGCAAAGTCGCCCTCCTGCAGCGGAGCCGTGGCCACCTTCAGGTGGTGCGGCGGCTTGTAGGGCACGTTGCTCTCGGAGTACGGCGCGGGCTTGCCATCGGCCCCCACGTACGCGCGCAAGAACGAGTAGTCGCCGGTGTGTCGGGGCCAGCGCCAGTTGTCGACCTCGCCCCCGAACACGCCGACCCCCGAGTGCGGCGCGTAGACCAGCCGCACGTCCTCGATCTCGAGCTGCTCGATCTGGATGAACTGAGCCCCGTCGAAGTAGCTCGCCACCACGCAGCGCATGTCTGGCTTGCTCGCCTCGCACGTGCTCTCGAGCCCCTTGGCGCGCTTGCCGAGCTCGACCGCGCGCGCATGATCGTCGGCGATCGCGTCGAGCCCGTCGAGCATCGACGAGGTGACATCGGTGAACGCCATCGACACGTACACGTGCTGCCCAGGCCCCGCCGAGAGCTCCTCGCTGCGGTCGTGGGCCAGGTAGCCCTGCTCGAGCAGGTTCTTCTCGGGCGTGGAATTCACCTGGAGCGCCCGCGTCACGCAGTGGTGATTGGTGATGATGAGCCCCTCGGGCGACACGAACGAGGCCGAGCACCCGCCCAGGCTCACCACGGCGGCCAGCGGGAACGCGGTGGGATCCGTGAGCGCGTCGGGGGAGAACGCCAGCCCGAGCTTCTCGAGCGTGGCCCTGTGCTCCCCGAGCTGGCTCGGCATCCACATGCCGCCCGGGTTCTCGAACACGAATTCCTCGACCTTGGGTGGCTGCGGAGGCGGCTCCTTCTTGCAACCGACCGCGAGCAAGGCAAGCGCGGCAACACCCGCCCACGTGTTCAGCATCCACCCGGCACGAAGACCCATCATGGCGCATGGGTAGCAGATCTTCCGCCTGCCGCGCACCCGTGGGGCACGGGAGGTTTCCAACACTCCCGCCGCGAAACCGGCCCAAACACCCGCGAAGCTCCCGGATCGCGCTCCCCACCCGCCCCCGCCGCGCCGCGGTCGGTGATACGATCCTCGGCTCCGTGGCGACCGGCCGCCGCTCATTGCTCGTTGCCAACCCCACCGCCCGCAGCGGCAAGGCCCGGCGATACATCCAGGGCGCGATGGAGGCGCTGCACGAGACCCGGCTCGACCCCGAGTTCTTCGCCACCCTCCCCGACGGCGCCACCGTGGGCGCCCTGGCCGAGCGCCTCGAGCGCGAGGACGTGGCTCGGGTGATCTACATGGGCGGCGACGGCACCTTCGCCGAGGCGGCCAAGGGCATCATCCTCGCCCGCGAGCGCGCCGGGGTCGACGTCCCGCTCGGCATGCTCCCGATGGGCACCGCCAACGATCAGGGGCGCTCGTTCGGGATCGTGGCCGGGGTCAAGGCGCTCGAGCGCAACGTGGCCGTGATCGCAGCCGGGGTCGAGCAGTGGCTCGACGTGGGGCGCATCGAGGCCCTCGACGAGGGCGGCGAGCCCGTCGCCACCGACCTCTGGTTCGACAGCTGCGGCGTGGGACTCTCGGCGCGAATCCTGTTCCAGCGCAACCGCGATCGCGAGTTCGTCGAGCGCATGCCGCTGGTGCGCAGCGTCTACCGCGACAAGCTGGTCTACACGAGCGCCGCGCTGCGGAGCTTGCTCTCGGGGATGGTCACGCGCACGAGCTTCTCGGTCGAGCTCACCACCGACGGCGAGACCACCGAGGTCACCGGGGTGACCGATCTACTGGTGCAAGGCACGATCCTCTATGCGGGCGACTGGATCTTCGACGCGACCGCCAAGCCCGACGATGGGCGCTTCGAGGTGGTCGTGATGCGCGGCCACGCCGACTGGGCCGCCGCCGCGATCGGCGGGCACAAGCGCAACCCCGTGACCGGCGACGACCTCGAGGTGCTCGGCATGGCCAAGCGCGAGGTACCCAAGGCCAAGCACATCGAGGTCAGGCTGTGGAAGCCCGAGGGCCTGCACGTGCCCGCGCAGATCGATGGTGAGGAGTGGTGCTCCACGAATCACTACCGGATCGAGAACCTGTTTCACCACCTGCGGATCATCGTGCCCG
Source organism: Nannocystaceae bacterium (assembly GCA_041600735.1). Taxonomy (GTDB): domain Bacteria; phylum Myxococcota_A; class Polyangia; order Nannocystales; family Nannocystaceae; genus Paraliomyxa. The sequence goes on along the minus strand of JBFIJN010000002.1, from coordinate 69,912 downwards.
AGGATCCGCACTGGGTGTGACCGCGGAGCCGTCCCTCGCCGCCGAGGTGCGCGCCTTGATGCCCCCGGGCGGGTGTGCCAAGACTAGCGGGTCATGAAGCCCACGCGCTCGCGAGCCCACCGCCCGACGTCTCGCTCCTCAACGCTGGCGCTGGGCCTCGGCCTGCTCGCGGCGGCCCCCGGCTGCGACAAGCTCATCGGCGCGATCGAGGAGAAGGCCGAGGAGGTCAGCCAAGAGGCCGCCAAGGCCGCCGAGCCCGCCGTGGCCGAGGGGTCCGGGCTCACCGACGACGAGAAGCTGTCCAACAAGCTCGGCCTCTACATCCAGTGCACCAACCGCGCGAGCTCGCGGATCCGCGACAGCTGGCAGCGCTATGACGAGCGCGTCAAGGAAGACGGCACGCCGCGCCGCAAGGGCACCAAGCCGTTCCTCTACAAGATCGACACCGAGCTCACCCCGTGCGAGGAAGCGGTGACCAAGGGCGCCACGACCGAGCCGCCGCTGCCCGAGATCGAGAAGGCGATGGCGAGCTACCTCGAGCACGCCAAGGCGTTCGCGGCCACCACGGTCGCGCTCGACACCTACTACGAGCAAGAGAACTACGAGGACGATGCCTGGGCCAAGGGCAAGGAGCTGGCGCCGGGCTTCGCGGCCTCGTTCGCCGCGTGGTCCAAGGCCGACGAAGAGCTCGATGCGCTGATCGAGGCGCGCAAGGACGTCGTCGATCGCAACGTGCTCGGGCTCGTCGAGCAGCGCAAGGGCAAGAACATCGAGTGGCACAGTCGCAACTACCTGCTCGATGCCAAGGCCTTCGTGCGCTGCGCCACCGCGGAGGGCGTCGCCGAGGCGGCCCCGGCCAAGGGCAAGGCCGCCAAGGGCAAGGCCGCCAAGGGCAAGGCCGCCAAGCCCGAGCCCGAGGCGGCGCCCAAGGCCGAGGCGCTGGGCTGTGAGGCGAGCTTCGCCGCGCTCGAGCTCGCCGGCACCGAGTTTCGCAGCTTCTACGACGCCAACAAGGCCGCGGCCGAAGCGGTGTTCTGGATGAGCTCGTTCCAGAGCTCGGTCGCCGACTACCTCTCCGAAGCCAAGAAGGTCCAGCGCGCGCTCGCCAAGGGCGGCGTGACCCCCGAGCAGCTCAACGCGCTGATCGAGGAGTACAACAGCCTCATCTCCGACTCGAACAACCTGCGCTTCGACGGATGAACGAGCGCTGGGCCCGCTGGATCGCGGCCCTCGTGGCCGTGCTGCTGGCGGCGCTCATGCTGCCCGGCCCCGCCGACTTCGCGCTCGACGACGCCTGGATCCACCTCGCCTACGCCAAGAGCCTGCGGCTGGGTGAGGGGGCCAGCTACAACCCCGGCGATGGCGAGCTCGGGTTCTCGAGCCCGCTCTACATGGTGCTGCTCGCCGTGTGGCCGATCGCGGGCGATCCCGTGCGGCCGGTGCAGCTGCTCGGCGTGCTCCTGCATGCGCTCACCGCCTGGATCGCGGCCCAGCTCGCCATCGACCTCGCGCGTCCGCGCGCCACGCTCGAGCGCCCGCTGCCCGTGCTCTCGGTCGCGCTCCTGGCCGGGGTGCTCACCGCCGCCGCCCCCACCCTCGTGCAGGCCTCCGTCAGCGGCATGGAGGTCGCGCTCGCGGCCGCGCTCGTGCTCGCGGTCGCGTGGGCGATGCTCGGCGGCCACACGCTCGCCGCCGGGCTGCTCGGCGCGCTCGCGGTCGCGGCCCGCCCCGAGGCGCTCGGCTTCGTGCTCGCGCTCGCCGGGGTGCTCGCCCCCTGGCGCTGGCGCGCGGGCGAGCGCGGCGGCCTGCTGCGGGCCCCGCTCTACGCGTGCGCCGGCGCGCTCGCGCTGCTGCTGCTGTGGATCGCCTACTGCTCCGCGATGGCCGGCCAGCCGTGGCCCAACGCCCAGTACGTGAAGGCCGACGGCGGCGGTCTCGACGGCCTGCGCTACCTCGGCGAGCAGGTGCTGCCGTGGCAGCCCTGGCTCATCTCGCTCACCGGCGTGGTGCTCGTGGCGCTCGCGCTGCGCGTCGATGCACGCGAGCGCCGACCCGAGCTGCTCGCGCTCGTCGTCGCCACGCTCGCCACGCTCATCGCCATCGCGGCCAGCCGCCCGCTCGACCCCGCGGTGCTGTTCTATCAGAGCCGCTACTTCGCTCCGTTCGCCAGCGTGATCGCGGTGGTGCTCCCGTTCGGCCTGCCGCTCGCTCGCCGCTGGCTGGCCGTCGCGCTCGTGCTCCCGATCGCCGTCATCTCTGGCCTGCAGGTCCGCGCGCTGCACCAGCAATCGCAGGGCCAGCGCGCCGACACCCTCGCGCTGCACACCGCCGTCGCCCGCACGATCGTCGAGCTGCTCCCCCGCGACGCCCGCGTGGCGGTAGAGGGCGCCGGTGCCCCGCGCTTCCTCGCGCCACGCTCCGTCACGATCCTCGATCTCGTGGGCCTCAACGATCACGAGCTCGCCCACCTCGGCAACGACGCCAACGCCAAGCTGTGCCACCTGGTCCGGCTCGCGCCCACGCACTTTGCGATCCCCGAGGAGTGGGTCCCGACGTTCTCGCCCGTGTTTCGCCTGCGCCCGCTCGCCCGCTTCGACGACCCCGCATACACCCAGGTCGAGCCGCCCCGCGCGCTCACCGTGGTGCTGCTGGCCGTCGACGAGACCCACCCCGCGTGGGTGGAGGGCTGCCGCCACACCCCGTGACCGCCGGGCTCGTCGCCCGCTACCGCGCTCCTTGGAGCGCGCCCTTGACCCGCCGGGCCCCCGTGCTGCTAGGGTCGCGCCCGTGATCGAGTTCACCCTCCGCCACCCGCTCAACTGCACGCCCGCGCGCCACTGGGCGCTGTTCTTCGACCCCGAGTGGACCCGCACGCTCATCATCGATGGGCTCGGGTTCTCGTCGTGCGAGGTGCAGCCGGTGAAGCAAGAAGGCACGATGCGCAGCCGCGAGATGGCGGTCACGCCCAAGCTCGTGCTCCCCGCCGCCGTGCTCAAGTTGCTCGGCGACAAGCTCGGCTACACCGAGCGCGCCACCTTCGACGAGACCAAGGAGCTGTGGAAGTACCAGATGGTGCTCAACGTGCTCGCCGACAAGATCCGCATCGGCGGCGAGGTCACCATCGAGCCGCTCGGGGCCGACCGCTGCACGCGCGTGTCCAAGATGTGGGTCGAGGTGAAGATCTTCGGGATCGGCGGGATGGTGGAGAAGGCCGCCGAGAAGAACATGCGCGATGGCTGGAGCCGCAGCGCCGACTGGATCAACGGCTGGCTGGCCAAGCACCCGGAGTAGACCGTCTTCTCACGGCCCGCTGGCCGAAATTGCGCTATGGCCGCAATTTCTGCATAGCGCCCCGTTCGTCATGATTTAGCCGTGCATGTTCGTGCACGACCACTGTGAACCACATTGCGCACCGGCCAAGGATCCGGCATGATGGTTCACCATGGAGATGACGAGCAGAGCGACCCTTCGCACCCAGGCCCGCCCCTGGGCGCTGGTCCGGCAGACGATGGGTGGTCCGGCGGCCATGGCCGACAAGCTCCGCACCTTCACCACCGCCGTCGCCCAGTATGGCCGCGAGGATCGGGTGCGGGCCCGCCTCGAGCGCCTCATGGCGCTCGGCCACATCGACCACGTGCCCAACCGATTGCAGCGCATCGTCGGCGCCATCGACATGATGCGCTTCTTCATCATCCCCGCCGCGGTCGACTACTACGAGGAGAAGGGCCTCGACTTCCGCTTCCACCAGCTGCTGCGCTTCCTCGACGACCCCGCCTCGGTCATCGACCCCACGGGCTTCAACTCCACCCGCGACAACATCATCGGCCACGTGATGCAGGTGGTGCACGCCAACCCCGAGTACGACTTCCAGCTGCTCGACACCTTCCCCGATGGCATGGACGAGATGGAGCGACAGGTCCGCGCGCTGCTGCTCGGCCATCACCCGCGCGCCGCGTCGATCCTCGCCATCGTCGAGGAGCCCGACTATCACGAGCGCTTGCTCGCGCACATCGAGTCCTACCGCCGCGACCCCACCGCCTCGCGCCTGGTGCGTGAGAACGTGGCGCGGCGCTTCGCCGCCGAGGAGCGCACGTTCGGCACGGTGCCCTCGGCCATGCGCTACTTCTCGAAGATGCCGAGCACCATGCCCGGGGCCATCGCGCACCTCATGACGGTGAGGAGCTTCCCCCGGCACCTCGCCGAGCCCGAGCGCCCCAGCCCCGCCGCTTCGCAGGCGGCCTGAGCCGCGCGACCCCGGCCCCGCATCCGCGTGGGCCGGTGACGCGCCGCCGATCGATCACAGCTCGAGTCACCTGAGCCGCGCAGCCTCGACCGCGCGCCTCAGGTGACGATGCTGCGGGTGCTCGCGCGCTCAGCCCCAGCGGCGGCGCCGGGTCGTCGCGAGACCGAGGAGCGCCAGCCAGCCCAGCGCCAGCGGGGTGGCCGTGCCGCCCACCGAGCAGCCCTTGCTGGTGGCTCCGGGCTCGCCCTCCACCGGCGGCGGGCCATCGCCGCGGCTCGCTGCGCTCGAGCCCGAGTCGCCGTCGCCCAAGCTGCTGCCGCCGTCCTCCCCGCGACCGGAGTCCTCACCGTCGTCCGCGCCCGAGTCATGGCTCTCGCCGCCGCCCGCGTCGTGGCTCTCGCCTCCGCCGCCGCTCTTCTTCTTGTTGCGGAAGTCGGCCCACTGCGGCGGCAAGGCCGGCAGCACGAAGCCCGCCGGGCGTCCGCGCGCCGCGGTCAGCCGCGTCCAGCTGCCGGGGATCTGTCCGCCCGAGCCCGGCTTCTGGAACGCGATGAGGTAGAGCGCGCGACGGTTGCGGACCTCGTCCACGTTGTCGTCGGTCTCCACCCGCAGGCCTCGCTCGCCCATGCCCGCGTAGTAGATCTCGGCCCAGAAGCCCTGGTCGTAGAAGTACTTGGCGATCGCCTTGGCGCGGCCCTGCGAGAGCGTTTGGTTCTTGCCCGCGTTGCCGACCGTGTCGGTGTAGCCCACGATGTAGAGCTGCGGGGTGAGGTTGGCCTGGACCGCCTGGTTCACGCGATCGAGCGCGTCGAGCTCGTGGAAGGCGACCGCGACCGCCTCGTCGAGCTTGGGCACCTCGCCGGGCTTGATGTCGGCCTTGCCGCTGTCGAAGTTCACCTCGGTGTGCGGGATGTCGGCCGAGTACGGCACGCGACGGTCCTCGACGAAGCGACCGTGCTCGTCCTCGCCGCGCACCTCCACCATGAACACCGAGGCGGGGCTCTTCCAGCTGATCGTGAACTTGCCGCCCGCGGGCACGCCCGTGGTCACGATGTCGCTCGCGATCGTGTCACCGTCGTCGTCGATGACCTTGTACTCGTAGCTCGTGAGCGCGAACGAGGTCTCGTACTTGGCCTGGCGGCGATCGACGATGTCTTCGCGGCTGCTCATGAACTTGAGCTTGCCCACCTTGCCCTTGGCCGCAGCCTTGATGATCTCGAACGTGAAGTTGCCCGACAGCGAGTCGCCGGTCAGCTCCATCTCGTAGCGAACCTGGGCCCCCTTCTGGTTCCAGGTGATCTGGTAGTCCTTGCCCGCGCCCATCGAGCCGGGCTTGCGCTTGATGGTGGTGCCATCGTCACCGCGGATGACGATCTCGACCCCAGCGGCGGGCTCGTTGAACGTGACAGTGAGGGACGCCTTGCCTTGGGCATCCGCTTGGGGCGAGAACTCGTAGCTCACCGGATCGGTGGCAAACGCCACCACGGCGGAAAGAGCCAGGCCAGCGAGGTTGGGCAGCATCATCATCTAGCGGTCCTCCTTGCGGGGTGGTCGGTTGGCGACGTTAGCGCGAATCGAGCCAAGGGGAAAACGACCCCCGCGCGGGCCGCCAGACAACCGCCGCGGGCCGAGGTTTCACGCTTCGACGGGCATTCGCCGCCCCGTGGAGGGCCGCGCGGCGCGGGGCGAGCCCGGGGATGCGAGGGCCCGCGGCCTCGATCCCGTGCGCTGGCGCGGGCGGCCCGAGCGAGCGTCGCTACGAGGCCATCAGCGGAGCGAAGGCGCGCGCGATGGCCCCGAGATCGGCCGCGCCCGCGGCCGCCGACAGCAGCCGCACCGGGTGCTCGCGCAGCGCGAGCATGTCGGCGACGTAGCCCGGCTGACGCATGCCCACGAGCACGCTCGAGACGGGCGCCGACAGCAGGCTCAGCACCACCTTGCGCGAGAGCGGAAGCCGGTGCCAAGGCGCGGGCAAGTGCGGGTCGAGGCGCTCGGCGAGGTCCTCGGCCTGCGCGCGGTGGCGACGGGCGAGGTGCTGCTCGACCGCGGTGAACAGACCATGCATCGCGGTGCCGTAGGCCTCCCACCAGCCCGCGAACTCCTCGCGGGCGTCGCCCTCGAGCGAAGCGAGCAGGCTGGCGCTGGTGCGGCCCAGGTGCGGCGCCACGACCTCGTGACGCAGCTGCAGCCACTGCTCGAGGCTGCCCAGCTGCGGCAGGCCGCGCGAGAGCTCCTGGCCCCAGCGGAACAGATCGACCGCATCGTCGCCCCCCTCCTCGGTCAGCAATCGTCGGCCCAGCCCGGTGGCCCACTGCCCCTCGAGCTTGCGCACGCGCGCCAGGGCCTCGCCGAGACCATCGTCGACCCCGTCGACCTGCGATTGCGAGGCCAGGCGCACCAGCTGCTCGCGCCCCTCGACGCGCCCCCACGCGTTGAGCGGGCGATTGACGAGCACGCCGAGGTCGTGGGCCTGCGCGACCTGCAGCGGGCTGCGCTCGCCGCCCTCGGCCGGGTGGCGCTCGGTCAGCGCGCCGAGCTCGAGCAGGTTCATCGGCAGCTGCAGTACGCCGAGGCGGTGAGCCTCGCCGCCCACCGCTCGCGCGGCCGCGACCACGTCGGTGGGCGAGGTGAACATCGGCTGGCTCGCGTCGACCACGAAGCCATTCGACGACACGCCGTACCAGCCGATCCGGCCCGCGGCCACCTCTTGCTCGAGGTGCGCGAACGCGGCGCGCAGGCGGCTGCGAAATTCCTCGCGCGCCATCACCGGGTCCACCCCGCGCGCGTGCGCATCTTCGAGGTAGTACTCGGGATTGTGCAGCAGCAGCACGTCGAGGCGCTCGAGCCCCAGCCGCTCGAGGCTCTCGTCGAGCTGCGCGCGCAGGAACTCGGGGTGGATGCAGTGGGCGAGATCCGGGCGCAGCTCGACCACCTCGGGAAACGGCTCGGCGCGGGCGCGGGCGCGGGCCAGGTTCTCGCCCTGCAGGTAGCCCGCCTTGGACACCACGACCACCTGCTCGCGCCGCAGCTCGCCGCGCTGCACGAGATTGGCCAGCACCGTGCCCACCAGGGCCTCGCTGCGACCATCGCCATAGTTGGTGCTGGTATCGATGAGGTTCACCCCGCCGCGCAGCGCATCGGCCAGCGCGCGGTGGTGGAGCGGTGAGTCGTCGCGCACGCGATAGCCACCGAAGCCCACCGGGCTCACCGCGAAGCCCGTGCGACCCAGGGTGCGGGCGCCCGCGCCAAAGCTCTCTGCCCCGCGACGCGTGCCCTCGGGCGTGGCCGCCCCCGCCAGTCGTGGCTCGCTCATCGGTCCGCTCCCGAGTAGCGGGCCTCCACCACGGTGTGGATTCCGCCGCGCACGAGGAAGTCTCCCTCGACCACCATCTCGTGGGGCTGCAGCGCATCGACGAGGTCGTCGAGGATCCGATTGGTCACCGCCTCGTGGAACGCCCCCTCGTCGCGGTACGACCACAGGTAGAGCTTGAGGCTCTTGAGCTCCACGCAGCGCTCGGCCGGCGTGTAGCGAATGCGGATCGTGGCGAAGTCGGGCTGCCCGGTCTTCGGACACAGGCACGTGAACTCGGGGCACGTGAAGCGCACTTCGAAGCGTCGCTGGGGCCGCGGATTGGGGAAGGTCTCCAGGCTCTTGGAGGGCGCAGTGGACACGGCGGGACTCTACCGTAGGATCGCCCGCGCGTAGCCCCTCGCTCCCGCCCCACCACGCTCGCGCTCGGCCGGGCGCGCGGGAATCATCACGTGCATGCGCCCTTGGCCAGCTCGCGGGTGCCCCTAGCGCGCGCGTCGACCGGGCTCGGGTGCCGCCGCCGCGACGCTGCGGCGGGCCTGCCAGTCGTCGCGATGATCGTGCAGCGCGGTCAGCAGCGCCCCCAGACCACCGTGCCCCTCGGCATCGGGTCGATGCACCGCCTGGTAGCGCACGCGCGGCAGCCCAGGCACCACGCGACCCACGAGCCCCTGCGGCAAGCGACAGCAGCCGTTGACCACGGCGAGCCCGAGGCCCAGCGCGACGAAGTGGATCGCCAGCTCCCAGCCCGTGGCCTCGACCGAGGCGTGCAGGCGACCTCCGTGCTCGGCCACCGCGCGCGCGAGCGCCTCGCGCTGAGGGCGACCCTCGGGCGGCAGCACCAGCGGCAGCCCGGCGAGCGCGGCGACCGGGATCGTGCGGCGGCGGGCGAGCGGGTGCGAGCGCGGCATCACCAGCGCTTGCGGGATCTCGGCGAGCAAGCGCCCGCGCAGATCATCGGGCACCGGGTCGAGCACCGCCACGCCCACGTGGGCCTGTCCGCGCCGCAGCGCCGCGAGCGTGCCGTCGCGATCGCGCGTGATGAGGCGCAGCGGTGCGGGGCCGCGGGCCGTGAACGTGCGGATCGCATCCCCAAGCAGGTAGAGCAGCGCGCCCTCTCCGGCGGCGAGCACCAGCGGCTGGCGGCTATGCCCCGTGCGCAGGCGCTCCACGAACGCCGCCGAGCGCTCGTGGGTCTGCCGAGCAAAGCGCAGCACCTCCTCGCCCTCGGCCGTGAGCCGCAGCCTCCGCCCCTCGCGACCGTAGAGCGGCACGCCGAGCGTCTCGGTGAGCCGCCGGATCTGGGCGTGCAGCGCAGGCTGGCTGAGGTGCAGGGCCCGCGCCGCATGGGTGAAGTTGAGGTGCTCGGCGAACACCGCAAAGCCCTCCAGCCACTCGAGCTTGAGCATGGGAGCGAGCCTATCAAGCTATCCAATCGAGCTATAGTTCAACCGAACATGTGAATTCCGCTCTATGGATCGAGGGCTAGCCTGGGCCCATGAACACGAAACGCAAGCATGCACGGGCCCCATGGGCGGGCCGAACTCCTCCGCGTGGGGCCAACACTGGCGCCCCACGCAGTCTGGGCATCGACATCGGTCGGGTCATCATCGAGCCCGGCGAAGGTGACCACGACACGTCGTTCCTCGGGGGAAGCGACGCGGACGCAATGAAGACCCCGCCGAGCGTGGGCGCGCTCGAGACCATCGCCGAGCTCGTCGAGGCCTTCGAGGGCCGCGTCTGGCTCGTCTCCAAGTGCGGGCCACGAATCCAAGCGCGCACGCGGATGTGGCTCGCGCACTGGCGCTTCCACGAGCGCACCCGCCTCCCCGCGAGCCAGGTTCGCTTCTGCCGCAAGCGGCCCGAGAAGGCGCCGATCTGCGCGGGCCTGGGGCTCCAGGCGTTCATCGACGATCGCCCCGACGTGCTCGCGCCAATGGCCGGAGTGGTGGCCTGGCGCTATCTCTACGGCCCGCAGCGCCGGCCCGCACCGGCCGACCTCGTGTGGCTCCGCGACTGGGCGGCGGTACGAGCCGAGCTCGTGCCGCTCGCTCACGAGGGCGCGGCCACGGCCGACGATCGCGCCGTCATGAACGGTCGGCCCGCTCGATGAACGGTGGCGGCACATGCAGCGCGAGCCACACCGCATTGGGGCTGAGCCAGAAGCGATGGCCCTCGCGCCACATCGCGTGGGCAAACACGCGCAGCACCACGGGCCGACCCCGGCGACGTCCCACTGCGGCCGCCGTCCCGGGGTCGGCGCACAGGTGCACATGGTGACGCTCGCCCGCCTGGAGCCCCAGCTCCCCGATCGAGCGAAGGAAGCGCTCCACGGTGCCGTGGTAGAGCAGCGAGGGCGGCTCGCGCTCGGGATGGCCGAGCTCCACCGGCACCGAGTGCCCCTGCACCGCACGGATTCGCAGCCCGTCGGGACTCGTGGCAAAGCGCTGCTTGTCCGAGGTTGCCACCAGTCGCTCGAGCCCGGCGCGGTCGAGCACCACGCCGCGCGCTCGGCAGGCCTCGAGCACCGCGTCCACCGGAGCCCAGCCGGCGGCGTCGAGAGCAAGGCCCACCTCGTGGGGGGCATGGCGCAGCGCCCACGCGAGGAAGCGGCTGGGTACCGTCAGGTCGGTCGGGTCGTCGCCTGGCTCGCCCGTCACGGGACGATCCTCCCACCGCCCCGACATCGCGTCGACATGCCCCGGCATCGCCCCGACATCGCCCCGACATCGCCCCGACATCGAGGGTAGTGCTACCGTGGAGTGCCTTCGCCCGCGATGCCCGAGCCCGGCAATTCCCCCGAACCGCTGCCCCCAGGCACCCGGCTGGCCGAGCGCTACGTGCTGCACAAGCTCGTCGGCAACGGCGGCATGTCGCATGTCTACCTGGCCGAGCACCAGAGCATCTCGCGGCGGGTGGCGATCAAGATCCTGCACCGCGAGCTGCTCCACGAGCCGGGGGTGCTCGAGCGCTTCGCCCACGAGGCCCGCGCCTCCTCGACCGTGCAGCACGAGCACATCGTGGAGATCACCGATTTCGGTCGGACCGACGACGGCCGGCCCTTCATCGTGATGGAGTATCTCGACGGGGAGGACCTCGGCGAGACCCTGATCCGCGAGGGCCCGTTCTCGTGGGCGCGCGCGCGACCGATGCTGCTGCAGATCCTCGCCGCGCTACAGGCCGCCCACGACATGAGCCTGATCCACCGCGACATCAAGCCCGAGAACCTGTTTCGGATCTCGCGGATGGGCAGCGACGACTACCTCAAGGTGCTGGATTTCGGCATCGCCAAGGTGCTCGCGCCCGAGCCCGGAGCCTCGCCCTCGCCGCGAACGCTCGCGGGCCAGGTGCTGGGCACGCCGGCCTACATGGCCCCGGAGCAGTGCCTGGGTGAGCCCTTGGATGCGCGCGCCGATCTGTACGCGGTGGGCGTGATCGCGTTCCAGATGCTCACGGGGCGCACGCCGTTCGAGGGCGAGAGCCGCCACGAGGTCATGCGGGCCCAGCTGTTCTCCCCCGTGCCGCCGATGATCGAGGTCGATCCGCGGCTCGAGCTCGAGGACTCGGTGGAGGCCGTCGTTCGCAAGGCGCTCGCGAAGAACCCCAAGGATCGCTACGCCTCTGCGTTTGCGTTCGCCGACGCCTTGCTCGAGGACATCGACCTCGAGTCGTCGACGCTGCTGCCGGGGCTGCTCAACCTGTTCCGTCGCCGCGGGCGTCGGCGAGGGCGCTAGCGCGAGCAGGAACCCCCTCGATTCCGAGGCGGCGTGATCTTCGCAGCCCCCGTACATCGCAGGCCGCAGACGCCGTGAGGAGGGCTTGGCGACCCGGAAACCCCGTGCTACAAAGCGCGCCTCCTACCGCTAGGAGCCTCGCGGCGAGCGTAGCTCAGTTGGTTAGAGCGCTGGTTTGTGGTACCAGAGGTCGGGGGTTCAAGACCCCTCGCTCGCCCCCAGGAAGCCCCGCTCGCGGGGCTTTCGTCGTTCTGGGAGGTGGCCGGGCGACCGCTCTGCGGTCGGGCGCAACCTTGGCGCGGGCGAGGCGTCTCCTTTTGGGGGCCGCTGCGTTCGCGTGCCTCCTGGAGCCCGCCATGCCCACACCTGCCGCCGCCCTCCCTCGCCCCTGGCTGCTCCACGCCGCGCTCGCCGGGATGATCGGCTGCGGCCTGGGCGCGCTGCTCGGCACGGCTCGCTACCTTGCGCTCCCCGACGCGCTCGGGCCGGGCTGGAGCGAGTGGAGCCGCATGCCGCTGGCGATGGCGATGTTCGTGCTCGTCTCCGGGATTTCCCTGGGCGTGTGCGTGGGCGGCATGACCTCCTGGGCGGCCCGTCGCGGGGCGGGAATCCCTGGGTTGATGGCGGCCGGGGCCGTGGGGGGCGTGCTGGCCGGGGTCGCCCCTGGAATCCTCGGGATCGCGGGGTTCGGCTCGCTCCACGCGCCCTACGCGGGCACGGCCAACATCCTCGGCTCCAGCCTGGTGGGCGCAATCGCGTTCGTCGCGGTGTGGTCGCCCCATCTGTTTCCCCGCCAGGACCACTCGCCGCTGCGCCACCTCGGCCACGCTGCGCTGGCGTCGGTGATCTCGCTCGGGGCGTTTGGCATGGTCGCGTGGAGCCTGGTGGGTGCGCTCGGCTGGGTGCCGAGCTTCGACACGCTCGCGGACCTCGCGATCTCGATCGGCCTGGTGCCGTTCGCAATCCTCGGCGGCGCGCTGCTGGGCGCGAGCGGGGGCGCAGCGATCGGTGCGGCGTGCGGGCTGGTGGGTCGCCTCGGACGCTGAGCTCGCGGCTCACCCCGCGGCTCACCCCGCGCGCGACGGGCTCAGCGGGGCCGCACGAGCTTGGCGCGAGCCTGCTCGACGGCGACCCGGGTGACACAGCCCTCGAGGTGATCGTCGACCAGGCCCATCGCCTGCATGAACGCATAGGCGGTCGTTGGTCCCACGAAGCTCCAGCCCCTCGACTTGAGGTCCTTCGCGAGCGCCTTGGCCTGCTCCGCGGGGGGCGCCTGGGTGAGCGTGCGCTTGGTGATCCTTCGCGGCCGCTGCTGAGGCGTGGGTTCGAAGCGCCAGAAGTAGGCCGCCAGCGAGCCGACCTCGTCGACGAGCTCGACCGCACGCTTGGCGTTGGAGAGCGTGGACTCGATCTTGCCGCGATGACGGACGATGCCCGCGTCTTGCATCAAGCGGTCGGCCTTGCCCGCGCGGAACCTCGCGATGCGGTGGAAGTCGAAGTCGGCGAAGGCGCGGCGAAAGCCCTCGCGCTTGCGCAGGATCGTCAGCCACGAGAGACCCGACTGAAAGCCCTCGAGGCAGATCTTCTCGAACAGGCGCTGGTCGTCGGTGACCGGGAAGCCCCACTCTTCGTCGTGGTAGCGCCGGTAGAGCGGATCGTTGCCGCACCACCAGCAGCGCAGCTGGCCCTGATCATCGGGGACGAGTCCTTGCGGCGGAGCGGCGGCCATGGAGGCCGACCATACCAACAGCTAGCCCACGATCGGGAGTGAGCGCTCGGCGTAGAGGTTGTCGAGCATGGTCTGCATGGTCCCCTCGACCCGCCGATACATGGTCTCGACCTCGGCGTGGGCCCGCGCGGCGATCGCCGAGCCGACCTGCACGGTGACCTTGGCCGGCAACGGCAGGTACGGCAGCGCGCACGTGGGCCCCACCAGCAGACCCCAGGGGGCGGCGAGCATGATCGGCAGCGAGTGGATCCGCGCCCAGCGATGCATCCCGAGCGCCTTGGCCAGGCGCAGCCCCTGGCTGAGCACGATGAGGGTCTCGTGCGAGCCGGCGCTCACCAGCGGCACGATGGGCACGTCGTGCTCGTGCGCGAGTCGAGCGAAGCCGCTGTGTCCGGCGAGCACGACCTTGGCGCGATCGCGATAGGGTCGCAGCGTCTCGAGGTCGCCGCCCGGAAACACGAGCAGCTTGTGCCCCGCGTCGAGCACCTGCCGGGCCGTCTCGCGCCGCGCCGGCACGATGCCGACCGAGCGCAGCACCTTGGCGAGCTTGGGGTGCTTGAACAGGAGGTCGTGCGCCAGGATGTAGATGGGCTCGTCGTAGCCGCGCTGGCGGTAGTAGTGGATCAGAAACAGCCCGTCGACCGGATTGAGCCCGCCGTTGTGGTTGCACACCAGCACCGCCGGTCCCTCGGGGATCTGCTCGAGGCCGCGCACGTCGAGGCGGTGGTAGCGAGCGAGGGGGGAGAATCCACGCACCGCGCTCCGCAGCGCGGTGACGCTCGGCCGCTCGATGTCGAGCTCGGGCTCGGACCGCAGGCCGTCGACGATCGCCCGCACGCCTCGGCGCAGCGGACGCTCGCGCACCAATCCACGCACGGCCTCCGCCCAGCCGGGGTCGGCCAGCGGGAGGGGGACTACAGGATCGGCATTAGTGAAGGTGTGCAGTTCGATGCGCAGAGTGTGTCATACTCTGCACACTTACGGGCTCTGTAAGGAAATCCCGCGCGGATTGGGCCCAGAGCGTTGTTCTAGCGAACTCGAGCACGCGGCGGCTCACGGGGCCGGGCTGCTCGAGGTAGCCGCAGTGACCGAAGCGATCCCAGACCTCGACCTGCGCGTGTTGCGGCAGGTGGCGGCGAAAGAAGTCGAGGTGGTCGGGCGGGAGGATCATTTCCTGCCGACCCCACAGCATCAGCGTGGGCATCGAGAGCGCCGCGAGCTCGTCGGGTCGCAGCAGATCCTCGGGCTCGAGGCTGCCGAGCAGGCTCTGCATCCGCGGATTGGTGAAGCGACCGCGGATGCCGTGGGCCAGTAGGTGGCGCAGGCCGGGTGGCGAGCTGGCGAGCATGCGATCGACGAAGCGCAGCGCGTCGGCGTGTCGCGGCACGCGGAAGGTATCGGTGAAGCGGGCGAGCGCCTCGCGACTCATCGGCGCTCCGCCCGGGCACACGAGCACGAGCCCACGCACCTTGTCGGGCCGCGCCGCGGCGTAGCGGATCGCGCCAAAGCCCCCCATCGACGTACCCAGCACGATCGCCGGCTCGTCGATCACGTGGTCGAGCACCTCGAACATGCCCGCGAGCATGGTGTCGCGGGTGAGGCCCTGGCGCGGGAGCTCGCTGAAGCCGTGGCCCGGGCTGTCGGGCACGATGAGCCGACTGGCGTGGGGCCCGAAGCGCCGCAGCAGCCCGAGATAGGAGATGGCGTTGGCGGAGAACCCGTGCAGCAACACGATCGGCGGCAGCTGGCCGCGCCCCTCGCCATCGAGCAGGTGGATGCGGCCGACGCTGGTCTCGAGCCAGCGGCTGCGGAGGCCTTGGGCGTTGACCACTCGGCGGAGCAGGCGCTCGGGAACGGTGAGCATCACGACCGTTGGATCAGAGCAATGCGCGGGCGATGCGTCCACTAACTCGACGCAACGAGCGGGAGCGCTGTGGCCCGGATCACAGCAACGCGCAGACCCGTGCGCAGGAACGAGGTGCGCATCGGCCTGCGCGTGGGTCGATCAGCGTGCGCGTGCGTGCTCTCGGTAGTAGTCGACGACCGCCTCGGCGAGGCCGTCGACCACCAGCGCCCGCTGCCCGGGATCGAGCAAGCGCGAGCCCTCCTGGGGGTGATCGAGGAACCCGGCCTCGAACAGCACGGCGGGCATGTGGGCGCCGAGCAGCACGTCGAACGCGGCCTGCTTGACGCCGCGATCGAGCCGCTCGGGGAAGCGCTGCGCTTGCTCCTGCTGCACTCGCCGCGCAAATCCAGCGGCGCGGGCACGGTGCCCGAGCAGCGCGAGCTCGCGCAGCATCGTGGCCGCGTGGGCCCGCGTCGCGCCGTCACCCGTGACTTCGGTGGCCCGCGCCGAGCGGGCGGCATCCCAGTCGGCGAGGCTCACATCGAGGATGTAGGTCTCGAACCCGGTCTGCGGTCCGCCGCTCGAGGCATTGGCGTGGAGGCTGATGAGCAGGTCGGCCCCGACGGCGTTGGCCCGCGCCACCCGCTCGGCCAAGGTCACGGTCTCGTCGCCCGAGCGCGTGAGGACCACGGTCGCGTGCGGAAGCCGCCGCTGCAGCGCGGCCTGGAGCTCCTGGGCCATCGCGAGGGTCACCTCCTTCTCGCGCACCGCCCCATCGAAGGCGGCGCAGCCGGAGTTGCTGCCTCCGTGCCCAGGATCGAGGGCGACGACGAAGGACCGCTCGACCACGGGAACGGGGCCCGCCGCCGCAACCTCGGTCATGGGAACGGAGCCAAGCAGGGCCAGCGCTAGCAGCGCACATCCACGTCGCATATGTCCTACATGTAGGCCATATGGTCGGAAATGCGAAAATACCTGGGGAAAACGCAGCCGGGTTGGGGTGCCGCGGGCCGAGTCTGCTAAATCCTCGGGGCCCTCGTGCCGCGTCCTCACCCTACTGCGCCGGTGCTCGCCGCGGTCGCACTGCTCGCTGGGGTCCTCCAGATCATGGCCACCGTGCTGCTCGGGTTGGCCCCGCTCGAGGAGCTTCGCGCGGCGGCGGCCGAGGGCGCGCGCCTCTATCTGGTGGGGGCCCTGAGTTCGCTCGTTGGGCTGGTGGGCGTGTGGTTGCTGCGACGGCGCCCGCTGTGGGCACTGCTCATGTTCGTCGGGTGGCAGGGCGCGGTGGTGCTGGCGCTGCGCTCCCGCACGAGCTCGCTCGGCCTGGCGTTCCACGGCGAGTACGTGCTGCACCACTTCACGGGGCTGCTGGCGGCGGCGGTCTGCATCGCCGTCGCGACGGGATGGCTGCGCCGCCCCGCGCTCGGTCCGGCGCGCGTGCTCCCAGCTGGGCTCGCGATCATCGGAACGCTCGGGCTGGTCGTGGCCCACGTGCTCGAGCAGCCGAGCCTGCACGGTCTGGCCCCGGCGTGGCTCGAGCAAGGCGGCGCCGCGGCCTTGTTGCTGTCGTGGGCCGCGGCGGTCGCCGTGCTGTGGAAGCACCTCTACCCCGCGCGGCTGCGGCTGGTGGCCGCGATGCTGCTGCTCCCGTTCGCAACCCGCGTGGCGATGGCGTGGCCCGAGGGCCTGGCCGGGGCATCGGTGGCCGACGGCGGCCGTGCGCTGCTGATGGCGGCGATGGTGGTCGCGGCGGTCACCACGTTCGCTGGCTTCCGCCCCTCGGTGCCGCAGAGCGTGCGCACCTTGGTGCTGTTGTTCTCGGGCCTGGCCACCGTGCTGCTCTACTACTTCTACCGGCGCGGCTTCGGCGAGCTCGAGGCCGGCTTGGGAGGCCTGGCGCAATCGATGTTCGCGTTCTCGCTCCCCTACCCGAGCTACGTGCCGATCTGGCAGGTGTGGCTGGTGATGCTGGGCTTGTTCGCGATGTTCGCCGCGGCCTACGCTGGGTTGGTGACCCCAGGGCAGCGGCCCCGTGGGGTGGCGCTGTCGTTGCTGGTGGTGACGGGTCTCGGGCTCTCTACGCCGCCGCTCGTGCTGATGACGGGCGCCGCGGCGCTCCTGTGGATCGATTCCATCAGCACCGGCGGCGCGGGCCTGGTCACGGCGCAGCCTCCTCCGCGACCGATGGGGGAGATCCTCGAGGCGCTCACGCAGCGGCTCGGGCTGCCAGATGTGGTGGTGCTCGAGGACTCGGGCCACCCGCTGCTTGCGCTGCGCGGTGAGACGGACGAGGTGCCGATGGTGCTGCGCGCCCGCGCCACCGCGCGCGGCGGCTGGGAGGTCACGCTCACCGTGGGTCTGCTGGGTCGTGGTCGACCCCCGCTGCGACTGCACCCCGAGGCGGGCGACGACGGCCCCCGTCCCGCGCACCTCCTCGGCCGCACTCATCGCGCGCACGGTCAGGTCCGCCAGCTGGAGCTGCTCGACGATGCGCTGCTGGACGCGGTGCTGCCGTTCCCCGGCGCGCAGGTCGAGCTGTGGGAAGCGGGCAGCCGCGTCAGCCTGGGCGCCGACCTGTCGCAGCTCGACGAGGAGCGCCTGGCCACGCTCTGCCACCAGCTCGCGCATCGCGAGTGAAGCGCCCGCGACCGGGCCTCCGTGGCACGACTAGCGCGAGGCGAAGTACAGCCGCATCGCCTCGAACCACCCGGGCTTGCCCGCGAGCTGCTCGAGCTCTCCGTCGTCGAGGTACACGCCGCCGCAGCCGAAGCACTTGTCGATCTTCACGCCGCGAAACATGATCTCGTCGAGCGCGAGCCCGCACTTGGGGCAGCGCATCCAGTGCAGGGTTCGCAGCTGTTCGCGCGCTTGCGGAGAGAGCTCGCCCTGCTCCCGCTCGTGCGCGGCGCGACGCCGGCTCAGCTCCTCGCGGATCTCCCGCTCACCCTCGTCGACGCTCACGGGATCCCTTGTTCACCCTCGGCGGGCCCACGTCAACCGCATTCGTCTGCTCACCCGCCGTGAGCCTCGATATAGGCCCGCGCTGCGGGATCGCCCTGGCGGACCGTGAGCAGCCGTCGATAGTAGCGAACCGCGTCTTCGGTCTCGCCGAGCTTGTCGGCGGCCCGCGCCGCGCCCTGCAGCGCCTCGGCGAAGCGGGGTGAGACGCGCAGCGCGGAATCGAAGGCCTTGAGCGCCTCGCGGGTGCGGCCCTGCTTGAGGTGGCCGTTGCCCATGCACGAGAGCAGATCGAGGTCGGTGCTGCGCCGCACCTTGGCCTTGCGCAGCACCTCGAGCCCCTCGCTCACGTCGCCGGAGTCGACGAGCTGACAGCCGCGCTCGATCAGCGAGTCGACGGACTCGGTGCGGACGACCGGCTTGGCGGGCGGGCCACTCTTGGTCTCCGCGGGATCCTTGTCGGGGGCCTCCGTCGCGCCCTCCTCGGTCTCCCCCTCGGGCGGCGCCGCCGGCGAGCCAATGGCCGCGTCGTGCTTGGCCTGCACGGCCAGCGCGGTCGGCTGGGCGGGTACCCGCGCGAGCACGCGCTGGGCGAGCTCCAGTGCCTTGGTGTCGTCGCCCGCGCGGGAGTACGCGAGCACCAGCGCGAGCTCGGCCAGCGTTCCGCGGTCGGACAAGCCTTCGATCCCTGCGACCAACCCCGGCGGTACGGCACCGCTCGGGTCGCGCCACAGCGGCGCGGCCGCCACGAGCTGGCGCAGCTCGGCGCTGCCCTCTTCGGGCAGCAGCGGCAGGATCTCGGACCCGGGGCGCCCCTGGGCGAGGCGCACCAAGCCTCGCACCCTTCGCATGTGATCGCGATCGACCACGTCCTCGGCCACGAGCCCGCCCAAGATCTGAGTGGCGAGCTCGATGTCGTCGACCGCCGCCTCCGGGAGCGGGCTGGCCACGGCGGGATCGATCGCATGCGCCATCGCGTGATCGAGGGCTCGCATCGCCAGCAGCTCGACCTGCGCGAGCTTCATCTCGGCGACGCCCTCGGGGGGCACCTTGCCCTCGTCGAGGCGCCCCTGCAGCGCGGCTTCGGCCTGGCCGAGGGCGACGGGGTCGAGGCTGGCTACGGCCGCGCGCGCCTGCTCGAGCTCGGCCAGCGACGCGGGGTCGAAGCGTGGCTCCTCACCCACGACATCACCCGCGACGCCCATGAGCTTCGCGCGAATGCTGGGCACGCCGAACATCACGGCGACCCCCGCCACCAGCCCCAGCCCGGCCAGCAGCGGCCATGAGCGTCGCCGCGGTCGGCGGTCATCCTCGAGCGCCACGCTCGCCATGGCGTGGCCACCTCGATCCGCGCTCGCGACCGCGCGACGCTTGTCGCTGGCCTCGCGCGGCTGCACCGGCGCGCGCTCGACCGCGGCGGCCGTGGGGCGCACCTTGGCCCCCTCCTCGTCGACCACGGTGGTGACCGCATCGAGCATGGACGCGGCACCGTGCACCTCTTCTTGGCCGTAGCGCACGGTGGCCTTCGGAGGTCGGCGACGCAGCTCCTCGATCGGCGCGTCATCGACGAGCTCGGGGACCGCCGCCACCGGGATCGCCGACACGGGCCGCGTGGGCGAGTAGGGCCGCGGGCGCATGCGCACGGCAGACTCGTCCATGCCCTCGCGCGGCGGCCCGGGGGCATCGTCGTCCTCGACGTCGACGTCGACGTCGACGTCGGCCTCGGGCAGCTCGTGCAGCGGGAACGGGGTGGGACCCGAGGCCTCGCTCGGGCCGCGCTCGACCGCCGCCGATCCGCTCGTCACGGGTACCTCGAAGCTGCCGCTCACCTGGGCCACGTCGAGGATGCCGGTGTCGACCCCCTGCACCACCGGCATCGTCTCGCCAAAGCCGGGGGGCGGACCGAGCTCGTCGAGCGCCGAAGCTCCCGCGGACGGCTCGAGCTCTTCGAACACTTGCGGAAGATCGGAGAAGCCCGAGAACGCGGGCGAGAACTCGGGCATGTCGCCCAGCCGCAGCCAGTGCCGACCGGTCCGCGAGACCTGATCGTCGGGATGGAGGCGGCCCTCGGCGATCCAATTGCGCAGCGTCGGTAGATCGGGCGCCGTGAACAGCAGGTCCTCGACGGTACGGATCTGCCACGGATGCTCGCCCGCACCCGGTGGAGCCTCCACCGGGAATACGTAGTTACATACCGAGCACCGTACCGTTGCACCCTCCGGGCCGATCTGTTGATCGTCCAGGGAGAACTCGGTGTGGCAGTTCGCGCAGCGGACGATCAAAGGCCGACCTGGTGGCGCACGTTAGCACAAGCGCGAGCGACTCAACCGAGGACGCGGCCAAGGAGGCCGCCGCCAATGGCCAGGACCACGATCCCCGCGAGCGCCATGCCGAAGAGCTTCATGGCGATCGGTACGCCATGCACCGGCTCGAGCCCGGCCTCGGCCTTGCACCGCGGACAGGCGAGCTCGCTCTCGGTCTCGGCCGAGAACGCGTGGTGGCAGCGGGCGCAGAGGTATTGCACGCGCTCTCTCCCTACCGAGCGGTCGAGATCATGTCAAGACCGCGGCTAGCGCGCGGGGGCTCGCGGGGTTTTCGCGGCGTTTACGGTGGCCCCGGACCTCGGATGGCATGCTCGTCCCGTGCGATTGCTGTTGATCGAGGACGACGCCCGGCTCGCCGAGCACACCGCCGAGTACCTGCGCGATCACGAAGCCGAGGTCGAGGTGGTGGGCGACGGCCTGCGTGGGCTCGAGCGCGCGAGCTCGGGCGACCACGACTTGGTGCTGCTCGACCTGATGCTCCCCGGAATCGACGGGCTCGAGGTGTGCCGACAGCTGCGGCAGCGCTCGCCGATCCCGGTGATCATGCTGACCGCACGCGGCGAGGAGATCGACCGCGTGGTGGGGCTCGAGCTCGGTGCCGACGACTACATGCCCAAGCCATTCAGCCCGCGCGAGCTGCTCGCTCGCATCCGTGCGGTGCTGCGCCGGCTGCCCGGGGGCGGGGCGCCGGGGGCCGAGGAAGTGCGGCGACTCGAGCTCGGACCGCTGCGAATCGATCGAGAGCGACACGTCGCGCAGATCGACGAGCACCCGCTCGAGCTGACCGCCTACCAGTTCGAGCTGCTGTGGGTGCTGGCGGCGAACGCCGGCAAGGTGCTCGGGCGCGAGCAGCTCCACGCCCAAGTGAGACAGCTGCGGGGCGAGCCGGTCATCGACTTCGATCCCGCGGTGGACCGCTCCATCGACGTGCACCTGAGCAAGGTCCGCGCAGCGCTCGGCTCGGTGAGCGAGTCGGCCAAGGCGCTGATCCGCACGGTGCGGGGCGTGGGCTACGTGCTCAGCGACGAAGAGAGCGCGGGATGAGCGAGACCGCGGCCGCGGAGCGGGCCAAGCCCCGCGGCGGGCTGTTTCGACGGATCCTCGCGACCTTCCTCGCCACCGCCGTGACCTCGGCCGTGGTCGCGGCGGTCGCCGGCTACACGTTCGCGGCCCGCTTCTCCTCGGAGTGGGTGGGCGAGGTGGTCGAGGCCATCGAGTCCCATCGTGAGGCCTTCGCCGAGGCCGGCTCCGACCAGGCCGCACTCGCCGACATCACCGTCGCGCTCGGACTGCAGCTCGACGCGCAGGTGGGCCTGTACAGCCGGCGCGGCCAGAAGCTGGTGGGCGACGGCCCGGCCCGCCTGCCCGTCCACCTCCGCGAGCGCCGCAGGGAGCTCCGCGAGGGCAACCCGGTGATCTTCCGCCGCCAGCGCTTCGAGCCCCCCGCCGTGCTCTACGCGCTGTCCGATGCCCGTACCGGCAAGATCGCGAGTGTGGTCGGCGTGCTGCCGCGACCGGGCTCCCAGTTCGCGGTGCCGCTGCTCGCGGTGGGCGTGATGCTGCTGGTGCTGGGCGGGGGCGCGTGGATCATCAGCCGCTCGCTCGTGCGCCGACTGGCGCGCATCGAGGTCGGCGCCGACCGCATTGCGCACGGCGAGCTCCGCCACCGGATCCCGCTCGACACCGAGACGCCGCGCGACGAGCTCGACCACCTCGCGCGCGCCTTCAACGAGATGAGCGAGAAGATCGAGGCGCTGCTGCAGGGGCAGCGCACGCTGCTGGCCAACGTGTCGCACGAGCTGCGCACGCCGATCGCCCGCATGAAGGTGCTGGTCGAGATCCTCCAGGAGCGCGTGACCACCCTGCGCGAGCGCGGCGACGCCTCGCGCCCCGTGCAGCGGCTCGACCAGGGCTTGCACGACCTCGAGCTCGACATCGACGAGATCGAGGCGCTGATCTCGGACCTGCTGACCAGCGGGCGCCTCGAGCTGCGCCACGGGGCGGGCGGGGCCGTGCAGGTGCGGCGCATCGAGCTGATGCCGCTGGTACAGCGCGTGGCGGCCAAGGTCGGCGCGCGCGTGGATCCCCCGGCTCACGACCCACCGCTCGAGCTCGACGCGGACGAGCTGCTGCTGGAGCGGCTGCTGTCGAACCTGCTCGCCAACGCGCGGCGGGCCTGCCCCGCCGGCGAGCTGTCGGTGCTCACGCGGGCCGTGGGCGAGGCGATCGAGATCGCGGTGGAGGACGAGGGCGCGGGCGTGGACCCGGCCCACCGCGAGACGATCTTCGAGCCGTTCACGCGGCTCGACGACGCCCGCGATCGCGACCGCGGGGGGGTGGGGCTGGGCCTCTACCTGTGCCGGCAGATCTGCGGCTGGCACCGGGGCACGATCGAGGTCACCGATCGGGCGGATGGAGCGGCCGGAGCCCGCTTCGTGGTCCGGCTGCCGCGGCAGCACCCGGCGGCCTAGGGGAGGCCCTGCGCCGGCGCCGATGCCGTGCCCCACGCACCCTGGGCGCGGCTATCCTCCGCGCCAATGGAAGCCTATCAGCGAGACTTCGTGGACTTGCTCGTCGAGTACGACGTGGTGCGCTTCGGCGACTTCACGCTCAAGTCCGGCCGGCGCTCGCCCTACTTCGTCAATGCCGGCCAGCTGCGCACGGGCGATGCGATCGCACGGCTGGGGCGAGCCTACGCCGCACAGCTGCTGCACCATCGCATCGGCTGTGATCTCGTGTTCGGGCCCTCGTACAAGGGGGTGCCCCTGGCGGTGGCCACCGCGGCGGCGCTCGCGGCTCGGGGTCACGACGCGGGCTACTGCTTCGATCGCAAGGAGATCAAGGCGCACGGCGAGGGCGGGCGCTTCGTGGGCATGGTGCCCGCCGATGGCATGCGTGCGGTGATCGTCGACGACGTGATCACCTCGGGCGTGTCGGTAAGCGAGGCGGCCGAGATGCTGCGGGCCGCCGCGAAGGTGGAGCTGGTCGCGGTGGTCGTCGCGGTGGACCGGCAGGAGCGCGGGCGCGGCGAGGCGAGCACGCTGGCCGAGCTGCGCGAGTCGCTGGGGGTTCCCGTGCTGCCGCTGCTCACGGTGCGCCAGCTGGTCGACGACCTGCACACGCGCACGGTGGGCGGACGGCAGGTGGTCGACGCGCGCCACAAAGCCGCGATCGAGGCGTACTTGTCCGAGCACGGGGCCCGCGAGGGTATGCTGTGAGCGTGATCCGGCCGCAGCGACTCTGGCGATCGAGCGCGGTCCTCGTCGCGCTCGTCGCCGGCGTGGGCGCGCCGGGCTGCTACGAGGGCTTCGACCCGCTCGACCCCGAGGTGATCGCCGAGGTGGCCCGCGGCCGCGGCGATGCGCAGGGATTCGAGCACAGCGGGATCTATGGCGGGACGTTCGAGGCGCTCGAGTGCGGCTGCGACAGCCTCGACGACCGCTTCAACGTCTCGCTGTGCCCCCTCATCGACATGCTCACCGATCTGGGCTTCGAAGATGCGCTGGCGCTGGAGCTCATTCAGGCCGACGGATCCGTGCGCGCGCAGGCGCTGCCGGGCTCGGATTTCCTGGAGCTCGGGGACAACTCGCTGTCGTTGCCGCTGCTGTACGGGTCACTCCAGGCCGAGGGCAGGATCTCCGCGGCCGGGGTGATCGCGGTCGATGTGCTCGTGGCCGAGGGCCAGGTGCTCGCCCGCATCGACGGCACGCTCGAGGGGGAGACCCAGGCGTGGCGGCTGCAGGTGGAGTATCAGCAGCGCTACGTGCTCGACGTCATCGCGAGCGACGAGCTCGGCGCCGAGTTCACGAAGGAGTCCGACCCGACCGTGGTGTCGGCGGACTGCCGCGAGCGGATCGCCTTGGACCTCATCTGGCTGGCCCCGCCGCTCGGGCCGCTGGGTGGCGGCTGAGCGGGGGCCGAGCGGCGGCCGAGCGGGGGCCGAGCGGGGGCTAGTCAGCCCGGCCGGCGGTTACTGGCCCGCGAGGGCGACCACGCGCGGCGACGAGACCACCCAGTCGGTCCGCGGAATCTCGACGCGGGTCTTGAACACCACGTGCGAGCCATTGGCGGTGATGCGCGGCTCGCTGTCCTTGAGCGCGTTGCGGGTGAGCACCGCGAGGCTGCCCCCGGCCACGAGCACGGAGGCGATCTCGGCATCGTCGGGGGCGGTGGGATCGAACATCTCGCCGCGCAGCTCGAACGCCGCCCGCGTGCCGTCGATCGACACGGTCGGGCTGCGGACGCTGCCCTCGTGGGTGAGCGCGGTGCTGACGAAGCGGTTGGGATCGAGCACGACCACGGACGGGAGGCCGCGAGCCTCGCGAGTCCCGTCGCGAGTCCCGTCGCGAGTCCCGTAGAGGTCGTCGTCGTCGCTCGGGGTCGGCACTGGTACGGCGGCGGCGGCATCACGGGGAGGAGCCTCGAACAACGCGGTGAGATCGGCCGGCAGGTCGAGCCGGAACAGCTTGCGCGGGACGATGCCCGCGGTGACGAGCACCACGGGTCGGTCCCCGCGCTTGCCCACCGCCACCTCGTGCACGGCGTCGGCGTTCTCGAACACCGTGCCCGACAGCTGCAGCACGCGCATCGGGCTCTGGGTGTCGAAGAAGTAGAGGGAGGGGCCCTCGGGCGCCTCGCCGACCGCGATCAGGTGGCGATCGCTCAGCCACGCCACCGACTCGATGGCGGTGTCGTCGAGCATGCCGAGCATGACCTCGTCGTCTTGGCCGGCCGTGACCACGCTGACCACGCCTTGGCTGCCCACGCGGCCAGACCGCGCGACCTGGCCGTGCCCGGCGGGCACGGGCTCGCCCAGACCAGAGGATGGCGCGGCGACCTTGCCCTTGGCCACGAACCCGCAGCCGGGCTGCTTGGCGTCGAGCGTATAGAGCTCGAGGCCCGCGCTGAGGCTCTGCAGCAGCACCGCGGCCCCGTCTTGCGCGACCCAGTAGCGCGGAGACTCGTGCACCGAGAGCTCGCCCCCGGCCAGCGCCTCGCACGTGCTGCGGGCGTCGGCCTCGGCCCCGGGCGCGCCCAGCCACAGCCGCTCGGCGTCGTCGAGATCGAGATCGGCCCGCACGGCGTCGCGCGTGATGACCTTGAAGCCGCGGCTGATGGTGAGCAGCTCACCGTTGGCCAGGCCGAACGGCGAGCCGCTCTCGAGCGGGCGCCCCACGAGGCCTGGCTTGGGCTCGGCGCGCTCCTCTTCCTCGAGCTGGCGGCGAACCTGCCCGACGATCTTCTCGGCCATGAGCTCGGCCTCGGGGATCCGGGAGAGCTGCTCGATCGCGTCGCGCAGGCGATCGCGCAGCTGCACGGCCTCGATCGAGGGCGCCTTGTTCTCGGGCAGCGCTGCGGCCAGTCGCTCTTGCCCGAACAACGCCTGCACGATCACCACCGAGGAACCGCGCAGCACCTCGCTCGGCGGCGGGTTGGTGGTGATCACGTGGGGGAACGCGAAGTCCCCCGCCGAGAGCACCGCGAACTTCACGTGCTCGGGCATGGCCGGCGGGTCGCCGTCGATGTCGAGCGCGGAGAAGTCGAGCGCCTGCGGGTTCTCGAACACCACGTAGCCGTAGCCGAAGCGATCGGCCAGCGTCATGATCGACTCGATACCGGTCGACTCGAGCCCTGGAACCTCTTCCTTGGCCTTCTGCTCCCAGGCCTCGAAGGTGCCCTCGTGGGCCTCGAAGCCCACGTCGGCGAGCACCAGGCTGTAGCCCCGGGTGCGGGCGACGACCAGGATCTTGGCCGCGTCTTCGGCGTTGCCGGTGCCGTGCTTGCGCAAGAAGAAGAACCACCCCGCAGCGCCGAGGGCTACGGTGAGCATGAGCAAGAGCGCGACCACTTTGCCCCGTCCGCTGCGCTGGAGAGCTTCGAGGTCGGACCTCGAGCCGTAGTCGGCATCCGTCATGGCCCCACGATCGCATAGATCGCCATCGGCGCCAGCACCCGGAGGCGGTTGCATGGCAGGCCCGGCGAGCGCGGGCCGATTCTCGCGCAGAGCCGTGTTTGCGGGCGATCCGAGGCCTTACGGCTGCGGGGCCGCGGCCGCCCGTGCGGCTCGAGACTCGAGGGCGGCCCGCACGCCGTTGACGAGAATCCCGAGCCCGTAGCCCACCGCCGGCAGCAAGCCCCGCTCGGCTTGCGCGATCCACCGCGGGTGACACTCGGGATAGAGGTATGCCTCGGGGTGCGGCATCAACCCGAACACGCGGCCGCTCGCGTCGCACAGGCCCGCGATCCCGCCGGCCGAGCCGTTGGGGTTGTCGGGCCAGGCCTCGGTCACGCGCCCCTCGGCGTCGACATAGCGCACCGGTGCGAGGTGCTCGGCCTCCACGCGGGCCCGCATGGCCGCATCGGCGAACACGAGCTTGCCCTCGCCGTGGCGGCTGGGCACCTGCAGCGGCACGCCGGTGCTGCCGCGGGTGAACACGCACGGGCTGCTCGGATCGATGGCCAAGCGGACCCAAGCGTCGCGGTAGCCGAGGCGATCGTTGTGCACGAGCGAGGCTTGCTGGGCGGCGAGGCCCTCGCCCGGCCGGCGGTCGAGCGCGGGCAGCAGGCCCAGCTTCACGATCGTCTGGAAGCCGTTGCAGATCCCGAGCACGAGGCCCCCGTCGTCGACGAAGCGCGCGAGACGATCGCCGAGGCGAAAGCGCATGCGATTGGCGAACACGCGCCCCGAGGCGATGTGATCACCGAACGAGAACCCGCCCACGAACACCAGCAGCTTGGCGTCGTCGAGGGCTCGGCCGCCGTCGTCGAGGAGATCGCCCACGTGCACGATGTCGGCGCGCGCGCCGGCCATGCGCAGGCCCGCCGCCGTCTCGGCCTCGCAGTTGAGCCCGTAGCCCGCGAGCACGAGCCCACGCACGTCCTGCCCGCCCTCCACCGGACCCAGGGGGTCGGTCCACGGGCTGCGCTGCCACGCCTCGGCCTCGCGCGAGAGCGCATGCTCGGTCATCGCGGGCGCACGCTCACATCGGGTTCGGGAAGCAGCCATTGGCGCTGCCGTCGGTGCCCACGGTCGAGCACGAGCACGGGAACATCAGCGGCCGCTCGCTGCGATCCGCCAGGCGGATGGCCGCGAAGGTGGAGCCATCGATCGGGGCCATGATCGGCGAGAGCACCTCGCCCACCGCGTCGCCGCACCAGGCATCGGCCGAGCGGATCGAGCTCTCGAGCGAGAGATCGGCCACGATGTCGGAGCCGGTGATGGGGTTGGCCGCCCCGGTGACCATGGTCTCGCCGAACACCACCGTGAAGGCACCCGCGACCACGTCGGCATCGACGACGATCGAGTCGCCCACCTCTTCGCGGGGATCGGTGGTGCTCTGCGGGTCCAGCGAGAGCGGCTGGATCGTGAGCATCACCGTGCCGTTGAGCTCGGCATCCAGCTCGCCGTCCACGTCGGCCAGGAATTGGAGCGGCAGGCCGGGCGCGATGATGGTGTCGATCGCCAGCAGATAGACGCCGTCGACGTCGATGGCCTCGCCGTCGGTATCGGTGGGATCGAACGGCGGCAGATCGACCGCCATGGGCAGATCGCGCTGGTCCTGGGTCTGATCGTTGAACCGGTCGTACTTGCCTTCTGCGTCCGGGCTGGGGCAGCCCGCGGCAACGACCAGGAGCGCGAGACCTCCCAGCGCGGCAGCCCGCGGGGGGAGGACGGCGAGGGGCCAAGACTGGTTCTGGGTCTGGTAGGTCATGCGAGCCTGGTCAGGATGAGGCCTGAGGTCCGTGGGGTCGTCACCCGACGGGCGTGCAGTTGGCGGGCCGTTCATTTTCTGCGAAGCTGGCGACCCGTCGACCGGCGGGGCAAGCATAGAGCCGCCCACCGGTCGTCGACAAGCACCTCGTCGTCGGGCTCACCCCCGACGCCGAGGCCCGAGACACCCGAGCCGAACGCCGAGAGTGGGAACGTTGCCGATGGGTCGCAAGACGAGCAAGGGGAACAAGTGGAGCACCGGCCTTGGCCTGGGGGCGGCGCTGCTGATCGGATCCTGGTCGAGCCAGGCCGAAGCGTCGGGATTTGGCGCGGCCCGCTTCGGCGGTGAGCATGGCCATCCCACCACCGACAACACGACCGCCATCTATTACAACCCCGCGGGCTTGGCGCTGTCGAAGGGTACCCACGTGTTCGTGGATGCCACGCTGGCGCTGCGCTGGGCCAGCTACGACCGCCCGCCCGAGGCGGTGAACAGCCAGGCCACGCTGGATGCCGCGCCCGGGGCCAACAACGGCAAGGCCACCCTCTTCAACGGGATCATGGCGCCGTTCCTCGGCGTGAACTCGGACTTCGGCACCAAGTTCATGAACGCCGGTGTCGCGCTCTACTTCCCCTTCGGTGGGTCGGCGGTGTGGGACAAGACCCCGGCGTACACCGGCAACGACCGCTTCCCCGGAGCGGTCGACGGCACGCAGCGCTGGTACAGCATCGACGGCACGATCCGCTCGATGTACGTGACCACCGCGGTCGCGTTCAACCTGCGCAAGATCGGCCTCACCCTCGGCGTGAGCGGCAGCGCGATCCGCAGCGAGGTCGTGACGATCCGCGCCCGCAACACCGACGGCACCGACGACGTGCTCGACGCCAACGGCAACCTCAAGGAGGGCCGCAGCTACATCGACGTCAACGGCTGGCAGGGCGGGTTCGCAATCGGAGCCACGTACAACCTGCTCAAGAAGGACAAGCTGTTCCTCGGAGCCTCGTATACGAGCCAGCCCAACATCACGGGCGGCATGACCCTCGAGGGCACGCTCCACAACACGCTGGCGCTGGCCGAGCCCTCCACCACCCCGGTCGAGGTCACGCAGACCCTGCCCGAGATCATCCGCTTTGGCGGCCGCTATCGCCCCACCGAGAAGGTGGAGCTGCGCCTGTTCGCCGACTTCACGCGCTGGTCCGTGTTCGAGAACCAGTGCGTGCTCGACTCGAGCATCGAGGGGCGCAGCTGCAAGTTCGACGGGGTCGACACCGCGCTCACCGACCCGGAGAACTTCGGGGCCGATCGACCCGATGACGGCGTGGTGGGCGTGACCCAGCACCTGCCCCGCTACTGGAAGAACGCGGGCGGCGTGCGAGCCGGCGTGAGCTACTGGTTCCTTCCCCAGCTCGAGGCCTACATCGGCGGCGGCTTCGACTCCAACGCGGTGCCGGTCGAGACCCTCGATCCCGCGCTGATGGACATGAACAAGATGACCGCGTCGGTCGGTGCGCGCTGGCAGGTGATCAAGCACCTCGCGCTCTCGCTCACCTCGACCGAGGTCTTCTACTTCACGATCGATACCAAGGGGCGGAACGCCCTCAACAAGTTCCAGTCGCCCACGCGCCAGCCCGACGCCAACGGCGAGTACAAGCAGTTCCTCCAGCTGTTCAACCTCTACGTCGACGTGAGCTTCTAGCGCGCGGCGGCGTTGCCCGGTGGTCCGCTGACTCGTTGAGGCAATCGAGACCGAGGCCTCAGCCCAGCGAGGGCGGGGCCGGGCTCGGCGCGGGCTCGACCGGGGCCGGCTTGGCGGGGCTCGGCTCGGGCGCGACGGCCTGGCTCCCCTCGCCTTCCGCGGGCTTGCCGGGCTTGGCGGCTCCCCCGGGCTTGGGGGCGTCGTCGGGCTTGGCCCCGTCGTCGGGCTTGGCCCCGTCGTCGGGCTTGGCCGCACCGTTGGGCTTGGTCGCGTCGTCGGGCTTGGGCTTGGGCGCCTTGCCGGACTCGGAGCTGGCTCGGTCGACGGTGTTGGTGACCGTGGCGGTCGGCGCGGACCGAGCGGGCTCGGCATTCTTCACGTAGCGGTCGAGCCACTCGAACGACTCGGCCAGCACGTGGAGCACCGACTCGCGAGAGACGTAGCCGTGGGACTCGCCGGGGAGCAGCACGAGCCGCGCCGTGCCGCCGGTGCCCTGCATCGCGTGGAACAGGCGCTCGGATTGCAGCGGGAACGTGCCCGGGTTGTCGTCGACCTCGCCGTGGATCATGAGCAGCGGCTCGTCGATGCGATCGGCGGCGAACAGCGGCGAGACGTTCACATAGACCTGCGGCGCTTCCCACATGGTGCGTCGCTCGCTCTGGAATCCGAACGGGGTGAGCGTGCGGTTGTAGGCGCCCGAGCGCGCGATGGCGGCGCGGAACAGATCGGTGTGGGCCAGCAGGTTGGCGGCCATGAACGCGCCGTAGGAGTGCCCCATCACGCCCACGCGATCGCGGTCGGCGACCCCGGCCGCCACCGCGGCGTCGATCGCCGCTTGGGCCGACCAGGCGATCTGATCGAGGAACGTGTCATTCATCGTCTCGGGATCGCCCACCACCGGCATCGCCGCGTCGTCGAGCACGGCGTACCCCTGGGTGAGGAACATGAGCGGCGAGGTCCCCGAGAGCCGCGTGAACGTGCGCGGCGCGGCGCGAACCTGGCCCGCCGTGTCGCCGTCGTTGAACTCCAGCGGATAGGCCCAGATCACCAGCGGCAGGTGCTGCCCCTCTTCGTACGAGGGCGGCAGATAGAGCGTGCCCGACAGCGGCACCCCGTCGCGACGGCTGTAGCTGAGGATCTGCTTGCGGATTCCGGTCAGCTGCGGGTGGGGGTCGGCAAACTCGGTGAGCCGCCGCTCGCGACGGGCCTCGGCACTGGTCCCACCACCTTCTTGCCCTTCTTGCACGTAGTAGTTGGGCGGATCGGTGGTCGACTCGCGCCGCACGAGCCACTGCTGGTACCCCGAGCCCACGAAGCCCTCGAACTGGCTGTGCTCGTCGCCCTCGGATTGCATGAGCCGCGCCTTGGTGCCGGTGGCCAGCTCGTAGCGGTCGAGGAACGGCCGATCGCCCTCGGGGCTGGCCCCGTCGCCCGCGAGATAGATGTCGCCGTCGTCCACCACGACCACCTCGGTACCGTCGGGCTGCACCTCGGTGACGGGGGCTCCAGGATCGGCATAGGCGTCGCGGCTGCTGCGATCGAACAACACGCGCGGGGCCGCGCCCGCGCCCGGCGCGTCGAGCTCGTGCAGCCGCGTGGTCAGCCAGCGACGATCGCGATCGTACTCCTCGACCAAGACCTCGCCGGGCTTGCTGGTCCACAGCAGCTCGCTCAGGCGATGCTGCACGCGCAGTCGCTCCTCGGGGGTGTCGGCAAACGGCGCGGCGTGGGTCATCACGCGATCGCGGTGCTCGGCCGCCTTGCGCGGATCACCCCCGTCGAGGGCCTCGGTCCACACCAGCGTGGCCGGGCGCCCAGGCTGCCAGTGCACCTCGCGGGGACCGGTCCGCACCCCCTCGATCGGAATCTCGTCGGCCACGTCTTGATCGGCGACGCGCCGCACGACCTTCGCCTTGGCATCGAGCACCTCGATCACCCGCGCGAAGCGATAGTGCGGCACCATGTACGAGAACGGCCGCCGCAGCCGCTCCACCAGCACGTACTTGCCATCGGGGGAGGGGGTGGCGGCGGCGTAGAGCCCCGGGTCGCCCAGCGGCTGGGCCTGCCCCTCGAGATCCACCAGGGCCAGGCGCGCCTGCGCGAAGTGCTCGAACAGCGCCTCGTCGTCGGCGTTGCGCAGCAAGTCTTGGTAGGTCCGGTTCTGCGCGACCTTGCCCGCGGTGTCTTCGACCACTGGGCCGCGCGGCACGAGGGCGCGGGCCGGCGGGGCGCCCAGCTCGGGGGGTACCTGCCGCACGAGCAGCGCCTGCCCGCCCGGCATCCAGGTGAACGCCGACCCCAGCACATCGTCGACCTCGAGCGCGCCCAGCCGGCGCGCCGAGCCGCCCGCCGCGTCGGCGATCCACAGCTGCAGGCCTCGCTCCCCGTCGAGCGTGAACGCCAGGTGCTTGCCATCGGGCGACCACACGGGCTGGGTGATGTGCGCCCCCGAGGGCAGCGTGACCGCATGGACCGCTCCGTCGGCGACCGTCTGGATCTCGATCGCGGTGTACCAGCGCGCTCGCCTACGCGCGTGGCGCTGCGCATCGATGCGGATCCCGGCCAGCCGCTCGAACGGGCGCGTGACCTCGTCGATCCCGGGCAGCGCGGCGTAGGTGAAGCGACCGAGCTGCTCGCCGCCGGGGGCGATGACCACGACCGGCGTGGGCGGAGCATCGACGATCGCGACCACGTCGTTCGGCGGCAGGCGATAGGTCGAGCTCGAGCCGTCGTCGGCCCGCCCTCCGCTGGCCCCGCGATCGTGGGTGGGCTGCGCCGTCGTGGCGGGCGTGGTGGGCGTTGCTGCGCTCGGCTCGGAGGGTGGCGCCGAGCTGCACGCCAGCACCAACGAGCTCAGGGCGACGAGCCCCACGCGGCCACGACCGTGGCGAGTAGTGATCCCCGACAAGGTCGGCAGAGTCTATCAGACGCACTGGCTCAGGCGTCGCCGAGCCCGCGCTCGAAGCGATCACGCACGTCGTTCACGACTACATCGACGACCGTGGTGCCGCCATGTCGGACGCGCAGGCGAGCCGGTCCGCTCGGCGCCTTCACCTCACCAAGCCGCTGGAGCTCGTGCGCATGCAGGTGCTCGCGCAGCGCGGGCAGGTCCTCGGGCCGCGCGGTGAGCAACAAGCGGCCGGTGCTCTCGGACCACAGCGCCGCCCAGGCATCGAGGGCGGCCGCGGGCAGCTCTACGTCGACGTCGAGCTCCGCCGCCAGCAGCGTGTGAGCGAGCGCGATCCCCAGCCCCCCGCGCGCCACGACGTGGGCGCTGCGCACCAGCCCCGCGTCGCGAGCGGCAACGAAGGCTCGGTAGCGGGCCGCGTAGCGCTCGGGCTCGGTGCGCGGCACCTGCGTGAGCGGCAGCCCGAGCTGACGCGCGGCCTCGCTGCCGCCGAGCTCCTCGCGCGTGTCCCCGAGCAGCAGCAGCACATCACCCGGAGCGCGCGGCACCAAGCTCAGCGCGCGACTCACATCGGGGAGCTGCCCCATCACGCTCACCAGCAGCGTGGGCGGGATCGAGATCTTCACGCCGTCGAGCCGCGCGTCGTTCTTCATCGAGTCCTTGCCGCTGATGAGCGGCAAGCCGTAGGCCTCGCAGGCCTCTCGCAGGCCTCGACAGCACTCGACCAGCTGCCACAGCTTGTGCGCGCCGTCGGGCGTGTCGCGGCTCTCGATCGGATCGGGCCAGCAGAAGTTGTCGAGCGCGGCCATTCGATCCCAGCGCGACCCGCCGGCCAGCACCCGGCGCACGCCCTCGTCGACCGCGGCCTGGGCCATCGCGTGCGCATCGAGGTCGGCGTAGAACGGGCACACGCCCTCGCCCAGCACCACGCCCTCCGAGCGACCGTGGCGCAGCCGCAGCACCGTCGCAGTGGCCGGGACGTCGAGCCGCACCCCCACGTGGGGCTTCACCACCGAGAGCCCCTTCACCTCGTGGTCGTAGCCGCGCGCGCGCGCCTCACCGCTGGCGAGATCGAGCGCTCCCACGAGCGCCAGCAGGGCCGAGGATTGCGCGGCCGGACTGCGCGCGGCGGCGAGGGCCCCCGCGTCGAGCGGAGCCGGAGGCGGCGGGCCGTAGCGCGCCTGCAGTCGCGCGCGCGGCCAGCCCTCGTGCAGGAAGGACAGCGGCAGGTCCACCACCGTCGTCTCGCCGTGCAGCACGTGCAGGCGACCATCGTCGGTGAACGCGCCCAGCACGGTCGCCTCCACTTCGCGGCGCCGCGCCAGCGCCATGAACGCCTCGAGTCGCTCGGGCGGCACGGCCACGGTCATGCGCTCCTGCGCCTCGCTGATCAGGATCTCCCACGGGGCCAGCCCCGGGTACTTGAGCGGCGCGAGCGAGAGATCGATCCACACCCCGCCAGTCGCCTCGGCCATCTCGCCCACGCTGCTCGAGAGCCCGCCCGCTCCGTTGTCGGTCATCGCGCTCATCAGCCCCTCGTCGCGGGCCTGCGCGAGCATGTCGAACATCATCTTCTGCGTGATGGGGTCGCCGATCTGCACCGCCTGGGAGGGCGAGGTCTCGTCGAGCCGCACGCTCGAGAACGTGGCTCCGTGGATCCCGTCCTTGCCGATGCGACCGCCGACCATCACCACGTGATCGCCGGGGCGCGCATACTTCTCGTGGGTGGGTCGGCCCGCGGCCGCCACGGGCATCACCGCCACCGTCCCGCAGAACACCAGTGGCTTGCCGAGGTAGCGCTCGTCGAACAGCTCCCAGCCGCGGGCATAGGGGATCCCGCTTTGGTTGCCGCCGTCGATCACTCCGTGGTGCACGCCGTCGCGGATCCGTCGCGGGTGCATCAGCCCCGCGGGCACGCGGCCTGCGTAGCGCGGGTCGCCCAGGCAGTAGCCCCACACGTTGGCCAGCAGATCGGCGCCGCGCCCGGTGCCAAAGGAATCGCGGTTGACCCCCACGATGCCGGTCATCGCCCCGCCGTAGGGGTCGAGGGCCGAGGGCGAGTTGTGGGTCTCGACCTTGTAGACCAGGTGATCCTGGTCGGTGCAGCGCACCACCCCCGCGTTGTCGTGGAACACCGAGACCAAGAACGGCTCCGCCTCGGGGTCGAGCCCTTCGGCTCGCCGGCGCTCGGCCACCGCCTCGGTCGCGCCGCGGATGAAGCGCTTGAACAGCCCCTCCTCGATCCGCGTGGTGTGCCCTCCCGCATCGGTGTGCTCGATGGGCGCGGCAAAGATCTTGTGCTTGCAGTGCTCGCTCCACGTCTGCGCCAGACACTCGAGCTCTGCGTCGGTGGGATCGCGACCCCGCTCGATGAAGTGGCGCTGCACCGCCTGCATCTCGGCGAGCGTGAGCGCGAGCATCCCGGCTCGCGAGCGCGCCTCGAGCTCGGCGTCGCTCGCCTCGCGCAGGGGCACGATGGCGACCGCGGGGGCCTGCTCGGTGCCCGGCCGCGGAACGTCGAGATCCAGCGTGCGCGGGCTCGACAGGATGCGGGCGCGCTCGATCAGCGGGTTGTGCAGCAGGGCGTCGGCCGCCTGCTGCACCTGCGCCGCGGTGCACCCCTCGAACAGATAGAGGGTCGACGCATGGGCCCGGCCCGCGAGCGCGCGCCCCAGGCAGTCCTCGGCCGCCCTCACCACGCTGCCGCCCACGCTGTCGGTGACCCCGGGTCGCAGTCCCACCTGCAGCGCCAGCGGCGGCTCCCCGCCCTCCCCCGGCGCATCCGGCAGCATCCCCACCGCGCCGACCTCGGCCACGGGGTCCGAGAGGGCGGCCAGCACCCGCTCGGCCTCTGCGTGCGTGAGGCCGAGGTCGAGATGGAGCACGCGACGGGTCCGCAGCGCGCGGGGCCGCAGGCCCAGCCAGCCTTCCAGGCGCCTGCGCGTCTGCTCGCCCAACGCATCCACCAAGCCAGGCCGTACCTCGATCTCCAAGCGCTGGATCGCCACGCGCGTCTTTGGCCCCAGCGCCCCGCCGCTGTCAAGGCGCGGGCTCGAGGCTCCTTGACAGCCCGCCGGGGGGGCTGCACGATTCCCTGCAAGCCCGTTGTCGGTCGAGGCTCTCGTATCGCGGTGTGATCACCCTACGAGAGCCCGCTGGCTCCGCCGAGGCAGTGCACATGACGCAGTCTGACGACGCGATCACGGAAGCCCCCAATACAGAGTCCGCCGACACCGCGTGGGCCGAGTCGCTCCGCGACGTGATGTGCAAGGTGATCGCCACCCTGCCCGACCACGCGACGCTCGGTGAGCTCGTCCACGCGGCCAAGAGCAATGCGGCCATGGCTCCCGTGCTGGAGCTGTTTACGGTGCAGGAGCTGATCGAGGCCGCCCGCAAGCGCCCCAAGCCCTCCCCCGAGCTCAAGCTTCGCGACGATGAGATCGCGCTCGACGAGGACGGCAACCCGATCATGGATCTGGGTGATGCGCCGACCGTGATCCGCCGGCGCGCCGACGTGCCCGATGGAGATCTCCGGGTGCTTCGCGTGCTGGCCGAGCGTGGCGCGCAGCGCGAGGTCGACCTCGCCAACATCACGAGCCTCACCGGCGAGCAGCTGCGGCTGCTGATCCGCCACCTCCGCGCGAAGGGCTTCGTCCACGTGGAGGGAAGCGGCACCAAGCGCCGGCTGAAGGTCACGCGCCACGGCAGCACCTACCTGCGCCGGCAGGCGTAGCCGCCCAACGAAGAACGCCGCGCCCGGGTGGAGCGCGGCGTTCGCGGTTCGAGAATGCAGAACGCCGCGCCCGGAGGGAGCGCGGCGTTCGCAGGTCCGGGCTCAGCCCTGGACCATGATGGCCTCCGAGATCACGCCGGTGAGGCAGCGGATCGCGGGGCTGAAGTCGGTGTCGCAGATCGACTCGATGCAGCAGCGGATCACTTCCTCGCCGCTGTCCTCGTCGACGAAGTGGAGGCTCTCACACACCTCACGCACGCGGACCGGCGGGATCGCCTGACCGGTGAAGGCCCCCTCGTCGTCGGTGCCGGTGCAGCCAGGCCCGATGTCGCCGAACTCGAAGATCTTGTTCTCTGCGCGACGGCCGTTGGCCCACTCGTTGGGGAGGATGTCCCCGGCCGGGTAGGGGAAGTCGATCCAGTTGCGGTAGAGCAGATCCACGGCGCCGCCCGCGGTGGGCTCGAACGGAGGATTGGGGTTGTGGGCCACGACCTCGGGCACGCCGAGGATGCCCAGCATCACCACGTTCTTCTTCTGACCTCCGGTGAGGTAGTCGAAGTACGAGATGTAGCGGCTCACGGGGTGGAGCACCTCGCTCTGCGTGGCCTGGCAGCCCTCGTAGAGACCGTCGCCGTTGTCGTCAGCGCAGGAAACGCCGGAGTTGAAGCAGATCGCCGAGGTGGCCTGCGGGGTGTCGAGGTTCGGGTTCACGTTCCAGTAGGTCGTGTTCTCGACATCGGTGAAGAACGAGTAGCCCGCGGGCGCCTGCACCGAGCAGTCCATCTCGTCGGTGATGACCGCGATCGCGAGGATGGCATCCTTGCGCAGGAAGCCGCGCTGCGTCTCGGCCCACTCGGGGTCGTTGTCGCACTTCTCCTGATCGGGGTTGTTCCAGCACGCACCCTCGTTGATGGCCTGGAGCATCGTCTCGAGCGGCGCCTCGTAGCCGCAGCCGTCGATGCCCTGCGGGCCGATGCACGAGAGCGCCGCGCCGACGTCACCGTTGGGCACGTTGGACCCGAACGCGCTGAAGTTGATGAACTGGTCGCCGGGCGCGATGTCGGCCGGGCAGTTCTCGGTGCACGCCTCGTTGATCACGAGCGGGTTCATGGGGTCGAGGCCCGTGAACCGCTGGATGCGAGAGTTGCAGCCCTGGTAGACGGGCGCGCCCTGGCGGGGCACGTAGTCGGGCTTTTGGAAGGCCGTGCACAGCGGGTGACCGAAATCGGTCGTGGTCACCATGATGTTCACGTTGGGGTTGACCGGCGTGCCCTCGGGGTCCGTCAGCCCCTCGAGCTCGTCGACCAGCTGCTGGAAGTTGCGCGCGAGGTTGAGCTGCTCCTCGCCCATCGTGCCCGAGTTGTCGATGATGAACACCAGGTCGATGAGGTCGCACGAGCCATCGGTCTGGCAAAGTGGCGTGTCACCGGTGGGCGTCGGGAGATCGAGCTTCTCCTCCCCCGTTTCCTCGTCGACCCCGTCGTCGCTGCTGCCGCTCGTGGTCATCGGCATCGGCATCGTGGTCGTGCCGTTGGAGTCGTCGCTCATCGGCTCGTCGGTCGTGCACGCGACGAGCACTGCCGCGCTCACGCCCCACGCCGCGAGGGCCATTCCCAAGGTATCAAGCTTACGCATCTTCATGGTCGTGCCGTATTCCGTTCGTCCGCCACACCGGGCTTGCATCGCGTCGAGCAGCGCTCGAGCTTCCGCTTTGCGTCGCCCCCAAATCGCACTCAGTGTGGCAAACCGGAGGCATTCGAATCAAGCGAAGTTGATCGAGTAAGCGCCGAGGGGGTTCTCCCCTACTGCCTCCGGCGCTCTCGTGAGCTGTGCCACGAGAGCCCACCATGGCCACTGTCGAGGGTCTGAAGCCCGGAGTGCCGGAGCCGCCGCCGACACGTGCGTTGGCGATCGATGCCAACGCACGCCGCCGTGACCGCTTCTCTCCAGGCCGTTGTGCCCCGCCTATCCAGGCAGCTGGATCGTCTCCTGGATGATGCCGGTGAGGCACTCGATCGCAGGGCTGAAGTCGTCGTCGCAGATCGACTCCATGCAGCAGCGGATCTGCTCCTCGCCGGTCGCCTCGTCGACGTAGTTGAGGTCCTCGCAGACCTTGCGAATGCGGACCGGCGGGATCGCCTGCCCGGTGAACTCGCCGAGCGCGTTGGTGCCGGTGCAGCCAGGCCCGATGCCGAAGTCGAACTGCTTGTCGGCCGCGGTCTCGCCCATCGCGAACTCGGCGGGCAGGATGTCGCCCACGGGGTACTGCCCGTCGCGCCAGTTGCGGTAGACCAGATCGAACACGCCGCCGGCGGTGGGCTCGAACGGCGGCATGGGGTTGTGGTCGGTCACCAGCGGGATGCCAACGATGCCGAGCATGATGACCTCCTTCTTCTGGTTCTGGCGCAGCTCCTGGATCAGGTAGTTGGTGTACCGCGTGATCGGCTGGAGCGTGTCGGCGGTGTTGCTCGGCGAGCAGTCGGAGAACACGCCCATCGCATCGGGGCCCACGCAGGTCACGCCCGCGTTCCAGCAGATCGCCGAGCTCGGCGCGGGCATCCCGTTGCTGGGGTTGGTGTTCTGGTAGGCCGCGTTCTGCATGATCGTGTAGTCCTCGACCGAGCAATCGGCCTCGTCGGTGACCATCGCCACGGCCAGCAGCGCGCCCTCACGCAGGAACGGGGTCGCGCCCTTGTTCCAGACCGCCGCCGGGTTGAGCGCCTGCAGCATGTTCTCGAGCTGCGACTCGTAGCCGCAGCCGTTGATGCCCTGCGGGCCGATGCACGCCAGCGCCTGCGCCGCGGGCGAGTCGAGCATGCCGTCGCCGTCGATGTCGGCGGGCATCACGTTGTCCGGGATGTTGTCGCTGGTGCTGGTGAAGTTGATGAACGGACCGTCGGGCTGCACCGGGACGGGGCAGGTGTTCTGACACGCCTCCGGCACCGAGTTGGTCCCCACGAGGTCGGTGAAGTCCTGCAGGCGAGAGGTGCACGCGGTGCTGATCGGGGCCCCACGCGCCGGGTCGTAGCCCTCGGGCTCGAACGGCGTGCACAGCGGATTCCCGAAGTCCGAGGTCGTCACCATGATGTTCACGTCGGCGTTGACCGGCATGCCCATCGAGTCGGTGAGGTTCTCGAGCCGC
Organism: Nannocystaceae bacterium; assembly: GCA_041600735.1. Lineage (GTDB taxonomy): Bacteria > Myxococcota_A > Polyangia > Nannocystales > Nannocystaceae > Paraliomyxa. The sequence goes on along the minus strand of JBFIJN010000002.1, from coordinate 30,577 downwards.
TGGATCAGCAGCGGAAAGTTGCGGCCGAGGTTGATCTGCTCCTCGCCCATCGTGCCCGAGTTGTCGATGACGAACAGCAGGTCGATCTGGTCGGTGCAGCCCACGTCGCCGTTGTTGCAGCCGGGCCCAACGCCGGTACCGCCGCCCACGTCGAGCTTGTCGCCGGTGTCTTCCTCGGCCACGCTCGTCATGCCGTCGGTATTACCGCTGGTGAGCGGCGGCAGCGTGGTCATGCTGGTGTCTTCTTCTTCACCAGGGTCGGTGCCGCAGGCCAGCGACATCATGCCGACGGCGAGGCCGGCCATCACGATGGGTGTCAGGTCAAGTCGCTTCACGGAAAAAACCCTCCTCGAGAGCTCGTCGGTCGGTCGTCATCGCGCAGTCGTACGTCGCTCGGTGCATCGCCCTCCGACCCCGACTAGAGGGACCGGCGGAACGGGCGATGCGAGCCCTCGACCACTTCGTCGGCCCAGGCTACCACCTTAGACACCACGTCGGGAGCCGCACCGGCTCACTTTTTTCGCGGATTCGGACCGCCTCTCGTTGGCGATCCCGAGCGCTCGCTTCCTGAGCCGATCGGGCGTGGTCGGAGCCTCTGCGCGAGCCTCCGCCCCGCGGGGATTCACCCCACGAAGTTGACCAGCCGCCCCGGCACCACGATCACCCGCTTGGGCTCACGCCCGCCGAGGTGTCGTTGGACCTCGGGCTCGGCGCGGGCGAGCGCGGCCAGTTGCTCGCGGTCGGCATCCTTGGGCGCTTGCAGCTCGGCGCGCCGCTTGCCGTCGACCTGCACCACGAGCGTGAACGTGTCTTCGCGCAGCAATGCCTCGTCGGCAGCCGGCCACGGCTCGTCGGCCAGCGACCGCGGATTCCCCAGCGCGCTCCATAGGTGCTCGGCCAGATGCGGCGCAAAAGGCGCAATCAGCAGCGCAAACTGGACTGCGGTGTCATGACACAGCCCTTCCTCGCCCTCGCCTCCGCGCTGCACCACATCGCGCACGAACACCATCAGGGCGCTGATCGCCGTGTTGAACGCGAACCGATCGACGCGCTCGGTGACCTCGTGGATCGTCTTGTGGAGCAACTTGCGCTGGCGTGGCGATCCCTCCCCCGCGCCCATGGCCCGCAGCCGATCGGGCCCGCCGGGCTCGCCCTCTTCGAAGAAGAGCCGGTAGGTGCGCTGGAGAAAGCGGTGGACCCCCGCCAAGCCCTCGGTCTGCCAGGGGGCGCTCTGCTCGAGCGGGCCCATGAACATCTCGTACATGCGCACCGAGTCCGCGCCATAGGCCTCGACCACCTCGTCGGGGTTGATCACGTTGCCCTTGGACTTGGACATCTTGTCCCACTGGATCTCGACCGACTCGCCGGTGCCCTTCACCGTGTAGCGGGTCGTGCCCTCGTGCTCCGCGGCGTCGACCTGGTCCGGCAGGAACACTAGTTTCTTGCCCTCTTCGTCGCGGCGACCGTCGGCGGGCACGAACACCGCACCCAAGATGATCCCCTGGTTCACCAGTCGGCGGAACGGCTCGGGTTCGTGGACGTAGCCGAGATCGAACAGCACCTTGTGCCAGAAGCGCGAGTACAGCAGGTGCGTGGCTGCATGCTCGACCCCGCCCACGTAGAGATCGACCGGCATCCAGTACGACTCGGCCTCCTTCGACCACGGCAGCGACGAGTTGGTGGGATCGACGAAGCGCAGGTAGTACCAGCAGCTGCCGGCCCACTGCGGCATCGTGTTGGTCTCACGACGAGCGCCCCCGGGTAGCTGCACCCAGTCGGTCGCCTTGGACAGCGGCGGCTCGCCCGTCTCACTGGGATCGAAGTCGACCATGCGCGGCAGCTCCACGGGGAGCTCGTCGTCGGGCACGGCGCGCACGCGGCCATCGGCCTCGTACACCAGCGGGAACGGCTCGCCCCAGTAGCGCTGCCGCGAGAACAACCAGTCCCGCAGCTTGTAGGTCACCCGCGCGCGGCCGCAGCCGCTCGCGACGAGGTGCTCGATCATCTTCGCCTTGGCCGCGGCCGTGGGCATCCCCTCGATCACCGGGGAGCTCACCGCCACGCCCACGCCCACGAACGCCGCGGCCTGCACGTCGATCGCCTCGCTGGCGCTGCCTGGCGCCGGCGCCACGACCTGCACGATCGGCAGCGCCATCGCGGTCGCGAACGCATGGTCGCGCTCGTCGTGGGCGGGCACGGCCATGATCGCCCCGGTGCCGTAGCCCATCAGCACGTAGTCGGCGATCCACACCGGCAAGCGCGCGCCGGTGAGCGGGTGCACCACGTGGGCGCCCGTATCGACCCCGGTCTTCTTGCCCTCGATCGAGGCCGACTGGCGCTCGCGCTCGCTGCGGTGCAGCGTGTGGCGAACGTACTGATCCACGGCCTCGCGCTGCGCCTCGGTGGTGATGCGATCGACCAGCGGGTGCTCGGGCGCCAGCACCATATAGGTGGCGCCATAGAGCGTGTCGGGCCGCGTGGTGAACACCGTGAGCGCGCCGACGTCCTCGTGGCCGGCCACGAGGAAGTCGATCTCGGCCCCCTCGGAGCGGCCCACCCAGTTGCGCTGGATCTCGAGCACGTGCGCGGGCCAGTCGAGCCCCTCGAGGTCGGCGAGCAGGCGCTCGGCGTAGTCGGTGATGCGCAGCATCCACTGCCGCATCGGCTTGCGCACCACCTCGTGGCCCGCCTCGACGATCTCGGCGACCTCCTCGTTGGCCAGCACGATGCGCAGATCGGGACACCAGTTGACCGGAGACTCGTCGAGATAGGCGAGACGACGCGCGTCGCGGAAGCTCTCCACCGCTCGGTCCCCCGCGGCACGCACGTGCTCGGGGATCGGCAGCGCCGCGATGGGCTGCGCGCGACGGGTCTCTGGGTCGTAGTAGTGGCCCCACATCTGCAGGAAGATCCACTGCGTCCACTTGTAGTAGCCCGGGTCGGTCGTGTTGACCTCGCGGCTCCAGTCGTAACAAAAGCCGAGGCGCTGCAGCTGCGCGCGAAAGTTGGCGCAGTTGTCCCGCGTGGTCTCCTCGGGGTGGCGACCGGTCTTCATCGCGTAGCGCTCGGCGGGCAGGCCGAACGCATCCCAGCCCATCGGGTGCAGCACGTTGAACCCGCGCATCCGCTTGTAGCGAGCGATGATGTCGGTGGCCGTGTAGCCCTCTACGTGTCCCACGTGCAGGCCGTTGCCGCTGGGATACGGGAACATGTCGAGCACGTAGAACTTGGGGCGGTGCGGATCGATCTCGACGCGAAACGTCTGATGTTCCGCCCAGTGCGCCTGCCAGCGCCGCTCGATGGCCTGATGGTCGTAGCCCATGGCTGCGCAACGCTAGTGCCTTGGACGGCGTTCGGCAATAGCGAGCGCGGCTAGGGGGGGCACGCGCCGTGCTCGTCGAGCACCACTGGGGCCCGACCGACCAGGCGCGCCTCGGGTAGCTCGATCTGCGTGTCGCCCCGGGTCGGATCCACGAAGCACTCGACCACCTGCTCGCCCGTCACGAGACCTGCCACCGCTTCGATGCGGTAGCGCCCGGGGTGGGTGAGCGAGACCCCGAGTTGGTGGGTGGGATCGGTGGCCGGACAGCTGTAGCGGTCGCCCTCGATCTCCGGGTTGGGCGGCGGCTCGCACTCCCGCTGCGCCTCGGGGCACGCCTGCCAGTAGGCCTGGAGGCGAACCTCCACCACCGCGTCCATGTCGCAAAAGTGGTGCGTGTCGAGGGTGGCCAGCAGCAACGACCCCTCGTCGGGCTCGGGCGCGTCGCAGCCCGATCCGGTCGCGGCCACCAGCGCGGCCAAGCCCAAGGCTCGCAGCCTCCGCAACCCTCCCATCGGTCGACGATGCTAGCAGACGCACGCGGTCCCCCACGCTGCGTCGGTTTTTCGCTATCGTGGCGGCTGATGCCTTGGCTTCGCGCTCTCGGGCCCCGCGCCCTCGCAGCCCTGCTCGCCGCCGCGATCACCGGCGGACCGGCCGCGGGGGCCGCCGCCGCACCCGCGAGCGAGCCGTCCGCGGGCAGCGAGACGGCGCCCCAGCAGGATGCCCAGCGGCTCTACGATCGCGGGCGCGCCAAGTTCGAGACCGCCGACTATGCCGCCGCGATCGAGCTGTGGACCGAGGCCTACGCCAGCGTGCCCGAGACCGCCCAGGGCACCCAGATCAAGGTCTTGCTGATCTACAACCTCGCGACCGCGCGCAGCAAGCAGTTCGAGGTCAGCCGCGATCCCGCCGAGCTACGCCAGGCGTCGATCCTGCTGCGCAACTACGAGCAGCAGATCCCCAACCTCTACGGCGACGGCGAAGAGGCCGACGTCGAGCGCACCAAGGTGGAAGAGAAGCTCGCCGCCCTCGACCGGCAGCTCGCCGAGCACGAGGCCGCCAAGGCCAAGGGTGATGACGAGGGCGAGGGCGAGCCCGAGGGGGTCCCCGACGCGAGCCCGCCCGCAGAGACCAACCCCGCCGATCGAGGCGACGAACCGGCGACCGGTGCCCGCGGCCTGGTGATCGGGGGTGCAGTGGCGGCCGGGCTTGGTGCAGGCGGTCTCGGGCTGATGGCCGGAGGTCTCGCGATCGGAGCGCGCGCAAACGACATCTCGGGGATCGATCCCGCCGACGTCGAGAGCCGCCGCGCGCAGTTCGATCGCGGTCGCGTCGGCAACACCCTCGCGATCGTCGGCGTCGCCGTTGGGGCGCCGCTGCTCGTCGCTGGCGCGGTGATGCTCGCGCTGGGGCTGCGCCGCGGTCGCAGCGGCAACACGGCGCTGGTCCCCGCGCTCGCGCCCACCCGCGGCGGCGCCGGGCTCGTGCTGCAGGGGCGCTTCTAGAGCGCGGCTAGCCGGGGAACGCCGCGACCACCACGTGATCGATGGTCCAGCCCGCGTCCATCGGCGCCGCGGTCCAGCAATTGCGGCAATCGTAGCCCACCTCGAACACCAGGCTCACCGTCTTGCCCGAGACGTCGGGGGGCAGCGGGAAGCCGGTCTCCACGAAGGTGGGCTGGGTGAGGCCCGCATACGCGGGCTGCCGATCGATGGGATCGAACAGGGGGTTGTCGGGCTCGCCGAGCTCGGCGGCGCACAGCCCCGGGTTCTCGAGCACGTCGGGGTGCCCCGGAGGCGGGCCCGCGCGGCGCAGCTCCTCGCCGTCGAGGATCCACACCACCCCACCGTCGCCCGTGGACTCGCCGCATGCCCCTTGGTCCTGCGGGTTGCCATCGAAGCGCAGGCGGTGACGCAGGCGCACCTCGTAGCGAAAGCCGGGACCTGCAGCCTCGGGAAACGTGATCGGCCGCGTGGTGATGCGGGCGGTCCCCGACGCGCCGGAGTACGGGCCGCTGAACCATGCGCCGGGCGCCATCGGACCCCCCCAGCGCCACCCCTGGGCCAGCGAGAAATCCGCGCCCTGATACTCATGGACCGGGATCTCGGGCGGGAGCCACTGCGTGCCGAGCGTCGGATCTTGCTCGAGGTCATCCCAGAACAACGTCGTACGGCACTCGGGGGTGCAGTCGTCGAGGAACGAAGCATTGGCGTCGTCGCACTCTTCGGCGGCCTCGAGGTTGGGATGCCCATCGCCGCACATCACCGTCGTGCAATCGGCATCGCAGTCCGCGGCGTCGGCCGCGGTGCCGGGATCGCAGTCCTCACCCAGCTCGGGCTCGACCACGCCGTTGCCACAGCCCGGCTGCGGGCCCGTGCTCTCGGCGGCGGTGGACTCGGAGCTGCCGCTGCCCGTGCTGCTGCCGCTGTCGCTCGACGACCCGCTCGAGCTGCCGCCGGTGGCCGGCGGCCCGCCACAAAAGCCCAGCTCGCAGCGCTGCCCCTTCCCGCAATCCTCGTCGCTGGTGCACGGCAGTCCCAGCGCGTCGGCACCATCGAAGCACGAGGCACCCGTCGCCGCTCCGCTCAGCACCATCGCTAGCGCCAACCCCTGGCGCTTCGACCTGCCCACGCTCCCCCCTCGTCCCATGCTCACCGCAGCATATCGCACAACCGCAGCGGGCAGCGCTCGCCCGCGAGATGATGCATCCTTGTGCGCATGACTTGCAGTGCGGGCTCCACCATCTCTAGGGCTGCCCTCGGCCTCGCCATGACCCTGGCGGCTCCCCTGGGCTGCCGTGACGACCCGCCCCACACCGACTCGGGCTCCTCGGACGACACCGCGGGCACGACCGAGGGCTCGGCCACGAGCACCGGCCTCGACGACAGCACCACCACGGGTGACGCGAGCACCAGCTCGAGCTCGAGCAGCGAGGGCACCACCGTCGTCGACCCGTCCACCACGACCGACGGCACCACCGGCGGCATCGCCTGTGGCGATGGCGTGCCCGTGGCCGGGGAGCTGTGCTTCGCCCCGTTCGTGGTCATCGGCGACGTACCGACCGGGGCGCTCGCGCTCGGCGATCTCGACGGCAACGGCACCCTAGACCTGCTGGCGGGCCATCCCAATGCATTCTCCGTGCGCCTGGGCGTGGGCGACGGAACCTTCTCCGAACCCGTCGACGTGATGGCGCCTTCGGGGGTGCTGGGCCTCACCGTCGGCGATTTCGATGACGACGGCGTGCTCGATGTCGCCGCCGCGAACACCGGCAATGCCAGCGTCGGCATCCACCTCGGCCTCGGCAACGGGAGCTTCGCGCCGGCGCAGATCATCGGTGTGGGCGCGTCGCCGCACGGCCTCGCCGCCGCCGATCTCGACGACGACGGCAGCGTCGATCTGGCCGTCGCCAACGAGACCAGCGGCACCGTCTCCTTGCTCGTCGGCCAGGGCGACGGGACGCTCGCCCTTGGTGAGACCCTCGGGGTGGGCACCAGCCCGAACGCCGTGGTTGCCCTCCACCTCGACGACGACGCGGTCCTCGATCTCGCCGTGCTCAACTTCGGCGCGGGCAGCATCAGCGTGTTCTTGGGCGACCCCGGCGGCTTCTTGCCCGAGCAGGCGTTCACCACCGGTGTGGCCCCCCGAGCGCTCGTGGCCCGCGATCTCGACGGCGACGGATTCCTCGATCTGGCCACGCCCAACCAGGCCAACAACAACTTCTCGGTGCTGCTCGGCGACGGCGCGGGGGGCTTCTCCCGGCCCGTGTTCTTCGTGTGCGGGGCGGGTCCCCGCGACGCGGCGGCGGGAGACTTCGACGGCGACCAGCTGTGGGACATCGCCGTCGCGCTCGAGGGCGCCGATGCGGTGTGGCTGTATCGCAGCGATGAGCCCGCGGCGCTCTCGTTCGAAGTCGGGGATCCCCTCCCCACGCTGGCGCGTCCAGTGGCCATCGCGGTCGGCGACCTCGATGGCGACGGCGTCGACGACATCGTCACGGGCAGCATCCAAAACGGGGGTGGCCTGGCCGTGATCCTCGCCGACCCCTGAGCCCGCGACACCCTCGCCCCGACCGCGACAGGGATGTCAGGCCTCGCGCTCGCACCCGGGGTCGGCCCCCGTGCGCGCAATGGAGCAACACCCCGAAACCATGCAGCTCGCTCGTGCGGTGCGAATTGGCGCAACGCTGGCAACGCGGGGCCTGCGAGTTGTTATCGTTGAGAGGTGCAGATGCGGGTACGGTCGATCGATATTGGATTCTTGGTCGCCACCCTCGGCTCGGTCTCGCTGGGCGGGTGTGGTGGCGGAGACTCGGCCTTCGCGGGCGGGGCGACCGACGGCACCAGCACCGCAGCGGCCGACGACAGTGACAACCCACAGGCGAGCGACGGCCTCGACGATACGGGTGGCGGGTCCACCGGTGCGACGCCCGAGGACTCGTCCGGCGACGACGACGGGACCGGCTCGCAGGGTGCCACGTGCGACGCCGACTGCGGTGAGGGTGGCTGGTGCGAGCTCGATGAGCAGGGCACGCCAGAGTGCTTGTGCGACCCCGGCTACGCCGCCTACGGCCTGCGCTGCCTCCCGTGCGCGCCGAGCAAGGGCCTGTTCGATGTCGACATCCCCCTCGTTGGGGTGAGCGGCACGTTCTTGCTCGACGGCCAGCCCTTCCCGCAGTCTGCCTACGAGCGCGGCAACATCCTCCTGCGCGACCCGGTCAGCGGCGACGAGGTGCGGCTCGGCAACACCAGCCAGGGCGGTACCGACGGTGAGGTCGCCGTGCTCCCCGGCAGCTACGAGGTCTACTACGCGTGGGAGATCGGCGGGCAGAAGGTACCCACCAACCGCGGCGCTCGCATCGCTACGGTCTCGATCCCTCATACCGACAGCTACGATCTCATCGTCGATGTGCCAGTGACCGAGATCTCCGGCAACTTCACGATGGGCGGCGGACAGGTCCCGGGCAGCCAGTACGAGAACGGCGCGGTGGTGCTCGTGGAGACCTCCACGGGCGACGAGATTCCGCTCGGCGACACCCGCGACGGCGACTACCGCACGATGGCGGTGCCCGGCACCTACGCGATCCACTACCGGCGCAAGCAGGCGAAGGACCTCGCGCCCATCAACGCCAATGCCCGCATCGGCGAGCTCGTGGTCGAGGAGGGCGTCGACGGCATCGACATCGACATCGACGTGCCGGTGACCACGCTGTCGGGCTCGTTCACCCTCGATGGTGCGCAGCCGCCCCAGAGCATCTACGAGAACGCGAGGATCGTGCTCCGCGACCGCTCGACCGGCGACAAGCTGGTGCTGGGCCAGACCCGCGAGGGCAGCTACTCGGTCCCCGTCGTCCCCGGCTCGTACCAGGTGATCTACCAGCGCGTGCAGGGCGGGCTGGAGGTGCCGGTCAACCAGTCCGCGGTGCTCGACGAGCTCCAGATCGAGCCGGGCGCACAGACCCTCGACGTCGAGATCGCGACCGCCGTGGTCACGGGCTCGATCAGCGTGGGCGGGGCTCCGCCCCCCTCCGATCCGGGTAACGACGGGCTCTTGCTGCTGCGCAACCCGAGCACCGGAGACGAAGCGCGGCTCGGCAACACCGCGCTCGGCAGCTACTCGCGGCGCGTGATCCAGGGCAGCTACGACGTCTACTACCGCCAGGAGACCAGCGGCGGCGGCGTGCCCGTCAACACCAATGCGCGGCTCCAGGCCGTCGACATCCAAGGTGGAGCGAGCTTCGACATCGACGTCCCCATGGTCACCGTGAGCGCGCTGGTCACGGTGGGCGGCCAGGAACCGCCCTCGTCGGTCTACGACGACGGCGTGCTCTACCTGCGCGACCAAGCGACCGGTGACTCGGTGCTGCTGGGCAACACGCGCCTGGCCCAGCTCGAGCGACCCGTGGTGCCCGGCACCTACGATCTGCTCTACGTGGTCGAGGCCGCCGGGCCCACCATGCCGATCAACTCCCACTCCCAGCTCGACACGATCGTGGTGGGGCCGGCTACCCAGATCGACGTGGACATCCCCGTGTCCGTGCTGCAAGGCGCGGTGACCGTGGACGATGGCGCGCCACCGCAGTCGGTCTACAACCGTGCGGTGCTGCTGCTGCACGACATCGCCACCCACGACGTGCTCTACCTGGGGACCAGCGAGGCCGGCGCGTTCGCCCGCACCATCACCGCCGGGACCTACGTGCTGGTGTACCAGGCGCTCAGCAGCACTGGGCTCGTGCCAGCCAACACCAACGCAGGCCTGGCCTGCGTCGAGCTGCTCGCCCCGTAGGGCCGCGCGGCTACGGCCGCGCGGCTACGGCCCGGTCGGCGTCGGCGGCCCCGAAGACGCCCACCGCTCCACCAGCCACAGCGAGAGCTCCTCGTTGAAGGTGATGATGAGCAGCGTCGCGAGCATGAGCACCAAGAACGGCAGCGTCATGCGATAGAGCTCGACCACCGGGCGCCCGAAGGCCAGCGACGAGATGAACAGGTTGAGCCCCACCGGCGGGGTGAGGTAGCCGATCTCGAGGTTGGCCAGGAAGATGATCCCGAGGTGCACCGGGTGCACGTCGTACTGCGCCGCGATCGGGATGATGAGCGGGACCACCACGATGATCGCGGAGAAGATGTCCATCAAGCAGCCCACGATCAGCAAGAACACCGTGAGCAGGATCAGGAAGGTGAAGCGACTCTCGATGTGCCCCTGGATCGCGCCCAGGATCTTCATCGGCACCTCTTCCTGCACCAGGTAGTTGGTGAGGCCGAGCGCCACGCCCAGGATGATCATGATCGAGCCGACCATCACCACCGACTCGCGGGTGACCTTGAAGAGATCGGTGACCTCGGGGTCGCGCGAGTAGATCTTGATGTCCTTGTAGACGAACACCTCGATGATCACGAGGTAGAGCGCGCAGATCGCCGAGGCCTCGGCGATGGTCACCAGACCGCGCGTGAGCCCCGGGATCCCGTAGATGGCCACGAGCACCACCACTGGCACCAGCAGCTCCCACTTGGCCGCCCAGGTGGCCTGGAGCGCCTCGCGCAGGTTGAACTTGGTCTGGACCACGTTGTAGCGGCGGCCGATCACCAGCGAGTAGCCGCCGAGCACCACCAGGAACATCAGGCCCGGAATGATGCCCGCCACGAACAGCTGATCGATGCTGGTGCCCGCGACGATGCCGTAGAGGATGATCGGCAGCGAGGGCGGGAACAGCAGGCCGATCGAGCCGCTCGAGGTGATGAGCCCCAGGCTGAAGCGCTCGGGATAGCGCTCGCTGGTGAGGATCGGATAGAGCAGCCCGCCCAGCGCGATGATCGTGACCCCCGATGCGCCGGTGAACGTGGTGAAGAAGGCGCACGAGGCCACCACCACGATGCCGAGGCCACCCGGCAGCCAGCCGAGCAGCGCCCGGCTGACTCGCACGAGTCGATCGGCGGCCTTGGACTCGGCCATCAAGAAGCCGGCGAGGGTGAACAGCGGGATCGTGATGAGGTGCGGATTGGTCGCGAGCTTGTAGTGCTCCTCGGCCATCACCACGAGCGAGGTCTCGGTACCGCTGAAGTTGGCGATGCCCGCCCCGCCGAGCACCACGAACAGCGGTGCGCCCAGCAGCGCGAGCCCGACGAGGAGGAGCGCAATGAGTCCAGACATCAGACCTGCCCTCCCTGATCCGCCGAGGACTCCTCGTCCTCATCGTCGTGCGCGGCCTCGGCCGCAGGCTTGGCCGCGGGCTTGGGTTCGGGCTTGGGTTCGAGCTTGGCCGCGAGCTTGGGTGGCTCGAGCTTGGGTGGCTCGACCACCGCCTCGATCGTGCGCAGCGTGAAGTGGGCCGCGAGCAGCCCGAAGCCGACCGGGAACATCATCTGGAACATCCACTCCGGGACGGAGGGCAGCACGTCCTTGGGGTACTCGCGACTGATCTGCACGAGGTCCCAGCCCGCGCTGGCGAGCATCAGGCACACGGTCACCGCCGAGAGCGGGAGCACCACGGCGACCACGCGACGAGCCTGCAGCGGCAGCACCTTGCTCAGCGCATCGATGTTGATGTGCTTGCCGCGGTGCGTAGCCAGCATCGCGCCGAAGAACGCCACGATGATCACGAGCTGGCGCAGGAAGACGTCGATCCAGTCGAGCTTGATGTCATCGATGAACGCGACGGCCCACGCGGCAAACGACCCCGCCGGGGGCGGGCCTCCCTGGGGGACCCCGGTGTCGTCCTGCTTGGCCGCCACATCGATTTCCTCGAGGTTGGCGAAGGGATCCTCGCCGTCGCCAAAGTCGTCGTCGCCGAGGTCATCCGCCTCGTCGAGCTCGTCGCCTTCCTTGGCATCGGCGCCCGGGGTCTTCGCCTCGCCGCCAAAGCCTCCGAAATCGTCGCCTCCGGCCTTCGCCTCCGGCTCGCCCTTCGCTTCTCCGCTGAAGCCTCCGAAATCGTCGCCTCCGGCCTTCGCCTCCGGCTCGCCCTTCGCTTCTCCGCTGAAGCCTCCGAAATCATCGGACGCCGTCTTCGCCTCCGGCTCGCCCTTCGCTTCTCCGCTGAAGCCTCCGAAATCGTCGGACGCGGCCTTCGTCTCGGGCTCCGCCTTCGCCTCACCGCCGAAGCCTCCAAAATCGTCGGACGCGGCCTTCGTCTCGGGCTCCGCCTTCGCGGGCGCAGGCTCGGGCTCGGGCTCCTCGTCGAGGTCACCGCCGAACCCGCCAAAGTCATCGGCGGCCGCCTTCGCCTCCTCGGGCTTGGCCGGGTCCGCGGGCTCTTCGTCGTCGAGCCCGCCGCCAAAGCCTCCGAAGCCTTCAGCTCCGGCTGCGGGCTCGGGCTTTCCCGCGGGGCTGGCCTTCGCATCGGCCGACCCCGCCTTGGTCTCGGGCGCCGGGCCAGCCCCCGGGCGCTCGAGCGGCGGTCCGCTGTGCGCCCAGTGCTGCTGCATCGGCACCAGCACATTGCGGTAGACCACGTTGTACGCGGCCAACAGCAGCATCGTCAGCACCAGCACGACGGCCAGCATCGACTCGACCCGGATGAGCACGTCCTCGAGCGCGCGGAGCTTCCGCATGCCCAGACGTGTACCTCATTTTCGCGCCGCAGTGCTGTGCAACACGCCCGCCCCGAGACCGAGACCACTACGAAGAACGGCTCGGGGCACCCCGCAAGCGACCCCGGCCGGGCAGCCCCGGCCGGCTCCTCGGGGGCGGTCTAGCGCCCGAGGTGACCCATCATCTCGGCCATGAGCGCCTTGTCGAACAGCGATCCGGTGAGGTTGGTTCGCACCGTGTCCGCGACCTTCTTCCACGCGGCGAAGTCCTCGGGCTGAATGACCTCCATCCCCTTGGACTTGAGCGCGTCGATGGCCTTGACGTTGTCGCTGCGGATCCGCTTGAGCAAGGCCCCGTGCTTGGCCTGTGCGATCCCCTGGAGGATCTCCCGGTCGGCGTCCGAGAGCTTGTTCCACGAGGCCGTGGTCATCACCGAGCCACCGATGGTCATCGCCAGCTTGAGGTCGGTGATGTAAGCGGCCTTCGTGTACCACTGCAGCGCGATCGCGCCGTAGGGGGAGTTGAGGTACGCATCGATCACGCCGGTCTGGAGGCTGGGGAGCACGTCGGGCACGCCCAGCGGGATCGCATTGATCCCCGCGACCTTCATGACCTCCTTGGACACCGGGTCCGAGTCCCAGACCCACATCTTGGTGGACTTGGCATCGGAGGGCTTGCGGATCGGCGAGTTGGAGAACAGGTAGGTGAAGCCAACGTCGCCCCACCCGTTGAGCACGAAGCCCGAGTCCTTCAGCAGGCCTTCGAACTTCGAGCTCATCGCCCCGCGCACGCGGTCGAGCTCTTCGTTGTTGCGGAACAACAGCGGCAGCTGGAGCATGAGCAGCTGCGGATTGATGTCTCCCAGGCCCACGTTGGTGACCGCGGCGCCATCGAGCTGCCCGGTCCGCATCTTGCGGACCATCGCGGGCTCGTCACCCATCACGCCGCCGGCGTAGATCTTGATGACGATGCGGCCATCCGTCTTCTCCTTCACGTCGCGCGCGACCTGCTTGAACGCCTTGTGCCAGGTCGAGCCGTCGGGCGCGAGCGTGGCGACCTTCAGCGTGTGCTCGGCCGCGCCCTTGGCGATGAGCGGGAAGCCGGTGGCCACGGCGGCCGTGGCGGCGGCGGTGCCCTTGAGGAAGGTTCGACGGAGGGGCTTGCGGATCGCTGACGTCATCGTTGGGTGCTCCGGGTGCGTGAGGGTGCCTTGCTCTTACCAGAAGGGCCCTAGGTCTAAGAATGGCGAATTCGCCGAACTACTCGGGAAGGATGATCTCATCCACGTGCTTCGCCCAGAAGCGCGCGCGATCCCTAGCGATTTCGTTGGTCAGCCGCAGATCTGGGTGCGCCGCGACGTCGGCGTTGGCGACCTTCGCGATCATCGCATCGAACAACGCCTGGTCTTGCACCATGGGCGCGTAGAAGCGGGCGTAGAGGTACGGCAGCAGCAGATTCTCGTCGCCGTGCGCGGCCATCCCCGCGTCGAAGTAGCCCTTGGCCTTCTCGGGGTCGCCACCGAGCGCCGGGGGCTTGCTCGCGTGATAGACCCCGAGCAGGGCATAGGGCGCGCCCGCTTCGTAGTCGGGATCGAGCTCGTAGACGCGATTCATGATGTGCTCGATCGGCGTCAGGCCCGTCATCATCTCGGAGTCGTCCTTGGCCAGGTTGACCGCGGAGGCCCAGCCGTAGACCGCCCAGAACAGCCCGGGGGTGTCCGCGGCCTTCAGCGTGGCCAGCTCTGCATCGAGGGCTTCGAGGTCGCCCTCGAGCGCCGCGGCCTTGAGCTTGGGGCGATCGAGCCAGCGAAAGCCATACTCGCGGCCGCGCAGGTAGTGGATCCGAGCGCGCCGCGAGAGGCTCTCGACCGCCTCCTCGGGACCGTCGAGCAGCGCGTGCTCGAGGTCGGCCTCGATGATGCCGAAGGCATAGGCATTGTAGCCGCGCGCCAGCAGCAGCAGCAGCGAGCGATTCTCGGGCGAGGAGACGAGGAAGGTCTCGATGGTCTTGAGGCTGGCCGGGAACGCGTAGCGGGCGAACTCGAGGTCGGCCTCGCGATCCATCGCCACCGACCCGAACTCGAGATTCTTGGCGGTGGTATCGGCGGTGAACTTCTTGACGTTGCAGCCGCTCGCGCCAAAGAGCACGAGGGCCGCCGCCGCGGCGATCCGATACGTCCACGTAGCGATGCTCGACATTGGTGCGGAGTATGGCAACCCACACCGCCCCACCGCAATGGGCGGCTGCAACCCAGCGACTCGGGGTCGAGGTCACAATGGGGTGGGAACCGCCGGGTGGGCGTCGTAGCCTCTCGCCCGGCCGGCATGCCACGTCGCTCGACCACCTCGGCCCGGATCGCGAGCTTCGCTGCGGCGTGGCTGCTCCCGTGGGGGCTGGGCGCCTGCGATGAGCGCGTGAGCCAGTGCAATGCGCTGGTCGAGCAGATCAACCCCCATACCGAAGCCATGGCGCGCGCGGTGGAGGGCCTGGCGCGCGTCGAGTCCGAGCCCAAGGCGATCGATGCCCTGCTCGCGGCGATCGAGCAGGCGGACCACCAGCTGGCCGTCCTCCAGCTCGAAGACGAGCGCCTGGCCGGCTTTGGCCTGCGCTACCGCCGACAGCTCATGGATGCTCGCGCCGCGGCCGAGGCCATGCGCCGTGCCGCGCGGGAGAAGGACGTGCTCGGGCTCAATGCCGCGGCCAAGCAAGCGGACGCCTTCCTCGAGGCTCAGGCCGCCCTGCTCGAGCAGCTGAACGCCTACTGCACCCCGCCCTCGTAGCCGCCGGCCCCGCCTCCGCGGCCCTGGTTTTCCGCAATTACCCCCGCGGTGTACCCTTACACGGCAAAATGCGCTTCGATCCCGCCGCCGATCCGTGGGGCACGGCCATGCTGGCTGCCGCCGCGCTGTGGCTCTTGTCGCTGTTCGTGGTCGTCGCCGCCACCCTCGTCGGCACGTCGCGGCGCATGGGCGCGCGGATGATGCTCATGTCGCTGCTCGTGTTCCTCGGTGCGGCCGCGGGCGGCACGTGGGTGAGGATCCAGGTCGCCGACGCGATCGCGGCCCGCCCCGTCCCTCCGGCGCCGCGGGAGATCATCGCGAAGACTCCGGGGGTCGACGTCGACGACGGGCTCGCGGAGGCGGGCTCCACCGGCGGCGCGGGGGAGCTCGAGGGCTCCACCGGCGGGGAGCCGGCGGCGGCTTCCACCG
This sequence comes from Nannocystaceae bacterium, assembly GCA_041600735.1. GTDB lineage: Bacteria > Myxococcota_A > Polyangia > Nannocystales > Nannocystaceae > Paraliomyxa. The sequence continues at coordinate 15,022 of JBFIJN010000002.1, read as the reverse complement.
GCGACCCCGCGGCGGCCTCGACCGGCGCGGCCGCGGGGTCCACCGGCGAGCCCGCGGCTTCCACCGGAGAGCCCCATGAGCTGGCCGGCGACGACGGAGCGGAGCCCGAGCGCCCTCCCGAGCCTCGCGAGCCGCTCGAGATCCCCTCCATCACCGCGCCGGTCGTGCCCGAGGACATCCCTCAGGTCGATCCGCTGCCCTCCGATCCCGAGGAGCGCGAGCTCGCGATCCGACGCGCGATCGAAGAGGCGAAGCGAGCCTCGGGCGGCGGAAACCGCTGCGGCAACCTGCAGCGAGTGGCCGAGGCGTGGGCGCACCTGCGCTTGGTCCCCGTGAGTCGTCGGGCCAAGTCGGTCACCGCCGATCTCGAGCGTTGTCGGCGTCGGCTGCTGTACAGCATCAGCCAGCGTCGCCTGGGCGAGCAGGTCGAGGCGCGCGATGCCTTCTTCGACGAGCTTCCGAGCCGCATACGCAAGGAGCACGGGCTGATCGTGCAGGCCTCGATCAGCGGAGTTGCCCACAACCGCTTGCGCGTGGGCAACCGCGAGCTCGACGAGGCGAAGGCCGACGCGCTAATGGCCGCGGGCCTGCTCGAAGAGCTCACGCGCCTCGAGTTCGCCCACGTCGTCATGTCGACGGGCAAGACCAGCAAGACCTACGAGATCCCGGTGACGCCAACGTCGGAGCTCGGGTTGCCGTGGCTGCGCGCGGTGGGGCTGGGCGAGCCGCTGAAGCTCGTCGAGTGAGACACGAACACGCTGGACACGAAGACGCCGCCCGCGGAGACCGGGGCGGCGTCGAGCGGCGCGACCCGAGGGGTCACGCCAAGCAGCACGAGGGCTACTTCGTGAGGCTCTTGCAGAAGGCGACCGCGTTGGCCTGCTGCTCGGCCGACGAAGCGGTGGTCTCGCACCAGTAGCTCTTGCCGTCGATCTCGCGGCGAACGTTGACGAAGAAGTTGGCGCCCATGCCACCCTCGTTGTCGAAGGTCACGACGAAGCCGTCCTCGAGCTTCTCGCTGACGAGGTTCTTGGGCGTGTACATGTCGGCCTCCTTCTCGGCCTCCTCCGCGGTCTTGGGGCGGGTGTCGGAGGCGACCTCGACGGTCGCGATCAGGCCGGGGCCCTGGACCATCATGCCCTCGCCGACGATCGCCTTGCCGGCGCTGCTGCCCGCGGGGGCTTCGGCCTTGAGGCCGAGGTCGGTGAGCTCGACGGCGCCAGCGGCCGCCGCCTCGCCACCGTCGGCCGCAGGCTCGGCACCACCGTCGGCGGCGGGCTCGGCCTTGACGTCGGTCTTCGCGTCGGCCTTCTTCTCGTCCTTCTTCGCGTCGGCCTTCTTGTCTTCCTTCTTCTCTTCCTTCTTGTCGCAGGCGGAGAAGCCAAGGATTCCGGTGAGGGCAAACAGGGTGGCGAAAGTACGGATGCGCATTGGGTGTTCCTCTTGAATCTGGTGTCACTCCGAACCAGCTCGGGTTCGGCGGGGTTGGCCGTGGTCGGCGGGCAGCGTGAATCGCGCCCGCGTTCGAGCCCCGTGGGGTGGGGCGTTGCGGCACTCGCCATGACGGGGCGGGCGGCGGACGGTTGCAGACCCGCTCGCCGCAAGCAAGACGGTCACGAGGCCCCTCGAGGCGATTGCGAGCGACAGATCTCACGCAGCGACGAACATCGAGCTCGGTGCGCCGCGGCCTCGCAGCAGATCGCGGGCGAGTGCCGGCCGCTCGAGCGCGAGTTGCGACCGTCGACCCGGTGCGGGGCGGCCGAGCCCCGAGCGCCAGGTCATGAACCTCCCATGCAGTGGACCCACTGGCGATCCCTCTTCGAGCAGCGAAGCAAGCGTGCACGGCCGCCGAGCGACGACGTGACGGAGATACCCCGCGAGCTGAGAGCCTGCCTCGCGCAGAGCCTCGCCCACTTCCAGCTGGGCGAGACCGGCGAGGGGCGCATCGTCGCGGACCTTCGCCGCCGCGCGATCGCGTGGAAGCTCTCGCCCGACTATCTCGAGTCGCTGCGCTCGTTCATCGCCGAGGAGGGTCGTCATGCTGCGATCCTCGGCGCTGCGATCCGGACACTCGGGGGCCGACCGCTCTCGCGCACGTGGTCGTCGACGCTGTTCGGCCGCGTGCGCCGGCTCGCCGGCCCCGGGCTCGAGATGCTGGTGCTGCTCGCGGCCGAGGTGGCGGCGCTGAGCTTCTACGGCACGCTGGTGGAGCGTCTGCCGGTGGGACCGCTGCGCACGGCACTGCGGGAGATCGCGGGCGACGAGGCGCTGCACCTGCGCTTCCACGTGGAGTTCCTGCGCTCGGCCCTGCCCTCGGCGGCGCACCGTCGCGGGGTCGCGGCGGCCTGGGCCGGGCTGGGCTTGGCCGCGAGCGCGGTCGTGGTCGCGGATCACGGGGCCACGCTCGCGCGCCTCGGCTCGAGCCGGCGCGCGGTGCTGCGCCGCGCCCAAGAGCTCGTGGGCGACACGGTGGCCGCGATCACCGAGCCCGAGCACGGTCACGGCAAGGCGAGCGCAGCGGCGAGCGCTTGGGGTGGCGCGGCGTGACGACCCCCTAGCCCGCGGCCACGATCGCCTCGATCGCGCGCCGGGTGTGCACCCGCAGCATCTGGCGGCGATAGGGCCCCTCGTAGGGCACGTTCTCGAGCGGCTTGCACTGCTGGTGCACGCGCTCGGCGACCGCCTGGGCGAAGCCGGGATCGTCGAGCGCCTTGCCGAGCACGTCGTCGAGGCGGGTCACCCGTCGTGGCTTGGAGCCGAGCACCCCGACCACCACGTGTGCCGCCGTGACCGCAGCCGCTACGCGGTCCTCGGCCAGCTCGAAGCACAGCGCCACGCTGATGAGGGGGAAGTCGATGCTGCCGCGCACCGTCCACTTGGCGTAGTGGCTGCGGCGCGGGGCCGCGGGCAGCGGCACGCGGAGCTCCGTGGTCAGCTCGTCGTCGTTGCGCCGGGTGTGGCGCGTGCCGTCTGCGTGGTAGTAGTCCTCGAGCGCGAGCTCGCGCGGGCCCTGCCCGCCCAGCAGCATCATGCGGGCGCCGAGCGAGATCAGCACTGGCACGCAATCGCTGCTCATCGCGGCCACGCAGTTGCGACCGCCCGGCACCACGAAGCACACGTTGCCCTCGCTCTTGAGGCAGCCGCCGCCGATCGCATCGCGCCAGAACGCGGTCTGGTTGACGTAGCGACAGCGGGTGTCGAGGTTCACGTTGCCCCCGATCGTGCCCATGTTGCGGATGAGCGGGCTCGCCACGAGGCCGGCCGCGTGCGCGAGGCTGGGGAAGCGCTCGCGCACCTGCGGGTGCTCGGACAACTGCGTGAGCGTGACCCGGGCGCCGATGCGGAGCACGCCGGCCGCCTCATCCACCGTGACGTCGGACAGCTCGCGAACGCGACTCAGGCTCACCAGCACCGGCGGCTGCTCGAGCCGGTGCTTGAGGTTGGGCAGCAGATCGGTGCCCCCGGCCACCACGCGGGCGCCTGGGGTGGCGAGGGCGCGGACCGCCTCGTCGACGGAGGTCGGCAGCTCGACCGAGAAACGTGGCATGCGCAGCATTAGGCCGTCCTCCGTGCGCCGCCCGACGCTTGCTTGTGCGGCGACAGCTCGCCTGCGGCCTCGCGGGCGCGCCGCTGCTCGATCGCTGCCAGCACCCGCGGCGGGGTGAACGGGAGCTCGTCCATGCGCACGCCCACCGCATCGAAGATCGCGTTGGCGATCGCGGGAATCGAGGGATGCAGCGGCCCCTCGCCGGCCTCCTTGGCCCCGTACGGCCCTTGCTCGTCGGGCGCCTCGACGATGAGCGAGCGCAGCTCGGGCGTGTCGAGGAACGTGGGGATCCGGTAGTCGAGCAGGCTGGGGGCCGGGTGCACGCCGCGGTGGGCGGGATCGATCACGTGCTGCTCCATGAGCGCCTCGCCAAAGCCCATGTAGGCCGAGCCTTCCATCTGCCCCTCGACGATGCGGCGGGAGAGCGCACGACCACAGTCGTGGGCCACCCAGATCGTCTTGACATCGACGACCCCGGTCTCGTCGTCGACCTCGACCTCGGCCACGTGCGCGGTGAAGCTGTACGCGGGCGAGGCTCCGATCGTGCCGCCGCGGTAGTCGCCGTGGCGATCCTTGGGCGTGTTGTACGAGCCGACCGCGCCGAGCAGGCCGTGGTCTTCCTCGGCCCACTGGAACGCCTGCGCGAGCTCGATGTTGCGCGCGGGATCCTCGAGGTCGATGGCCATGCGCTGCGCCAGCGTGACGCGGCGCCGCGGGACCTCCCAGCGCTTGGCCACCGCCTCGCAGACCTTGCGGCGCAGCTCCTGGGCCGCCTGCATGCACGCGTTGCCCACCATCAGCGTGATGCGCGAGCTATAGGCCCCGAGGTCCACCGGGCACAGATCGGTATCGGCCGAGAGCACGCGAATGTCCTCGATCGCGAGGCCCAGCTCCTCGGCCACGATCACCGCCAGCATCGTGTTGGACCCCTGCCCGATGTCGTTGGCCCCGGAGAACACGCGGGCGCGACCGCTGCGATCGAGGCACACCTGCACCGCCGCCTGGGGCATCTGGTTGGGGTAGATCGGATAGTTGGTGCCCGAGATGTACGTGCTGCCGGCGACCCCGAGGCCGCGGCCGTAGGGCAGCGAGGGCCGCCGCTCCTGCCAGGTGCTGCTGGCCTCGACGCGGCGCAGGCACTCGAGGAATCCGTTGGAGCCGATCGCAAACTCGTTGATCGTCTTGCCGCCCCCGCCCATGTCGTTGCGACGGCGCAGCTCGATGGGATCGAGGCCGAGCGCCTCGGCGGCCTTGTCGAGCTGCACCTCGATGGCGAAGCGCGGCTGCACGCTGCCGTGGCCGCGCTTGGGCCCGCACGCGGGCTTGTTGGTGTAGGCGCGGCGCGAGTGGAAGCGGTAGGCCCCGAACTCGTAGGGCGAGCACAGCAGCTGCCCCGAGTAGTACGTGGTGACCAGACCAAAGCTCGAGTAGGCGCCGCCGTCGATGATCGTCTTGGCGTCGACGGCGGTGATCTTGCCCTCGCGCGAGAGGCCCATGCGATGCTTCATGCGCATCGGGTGGCGCCCGCGGTGCGAGTAGAACACCTCTTCGCGGGTGTAGAGGATCTTCACCGGGCGCCCGGTCGCGAGCGCCAGCTTGGCCACGCAGAACTCGAGGTCGAACGGCTCGCTCTTGCCCCCGAAGGCTCCGCCGAGCGGCGGCTGGATCACGCGAATGCGGTGCGCGGGCAGCTCGAGCACCTTGGCCAGCTCGCGGTGCAGGTAGTGCGAGACCTGGGTGGCCGACCACACCGTGAGCAGGCCCGACTCGCCCGCCGCCCCGCCGCGCTCGACGTGGGCCAGCGCGCAGTGCGGCTCGATCGCGGCGTGCGTGGTGCCCTCGAAGAAGTACTCGCCCTCGATCACCAGGTCGGCCGCGGCGAGACCCGCATCGACGTCGCCGAACTCGAGCAGCACCTTCTTGCTGAGGTTGCCCGTCTTCGAATACGGGTTGATCTGCTGGTGAGGCTCGCGCGCGGCCAGGGCCTCTTCGGGGTCGAAGAACGCGGGCAGCACCTCGTAGATCACGTCGATGGCGTCGAGCGCCTCGATCGCGGTGTCTTCGTCGACCGCGGCCACCGCGGCCAGCCCGTCGCCGACGTGCAGCACCTTGTCGACGGCGAGCGCGTTCTCGTCGGGCGTCCACGGGATGATGCCGTAGGGGATCGGGAAGTCGCGGCCGGTGACCACCGCGTGCACCCCCGGCATCGCCTCGGCGCGGCTCGTGTCGATCGAGACGATGCGCGCGTGGGCGTGGGGGCTGCGCTTGATCTTGCCGTGCAGCATCCCCGGGAGCTTGAGGTCGTCGGTGTAGCGGGCGATGCCCCGCATGCGCTCCATCGCGTCGACCTTGCGGTGGGTGCCTCCGAGCTGCCAGCGCGGTCGCGTGGCGGCATCGGACGGATCATGCGAATCGTCGGCCATGGCGAGGTCCCTCTCGTTGCTACTGCGCGGCTTGGATGGGCGCGGGTGGAGCTTCGGCGGGCTCTTCACCCGCGGCGGCCGCGGCCATCCGCTCGCTGGCATCGATCACCGCGTCGATGATCTTGGTGTAGCCGGTGCATCGGCACAGGTTGCCGGCGAGCGCGGCTCGGACCCGGGGCCCATCGACCGGGCCGCCGACCTTGCGCAGCAGCGCGTCGGCGCTCATCAGGATCCCCGGCGTACAAAAGCCGCACTGCGCGGCGTCCCAGCGGTCGAACGCGTCTTGCAGGGGGTGCACCCCGCCGTGCTGGAGCGACAGGCCCTCGACCGTGGTCACCTCGCGGCCCTCGGCGTGCAAGGCCAGGGTGATGCACGCGAGCTGCGGCTCCCCGTCGATCTGGACCGTGCACGCCCCGCAGTCGCCCTTGTCGCAGCCCTGCTTGCTGCCGATGAGATCGAGCTGGTAGCGCAGCACCTCGAGCAGGGTGTGGTGGGGCTGCACGGCGACCTGCACGGGCTCGGCGTTGACGCGAAAGCGGAGCAGGGTCGCAGGGCCGGGCACCGACATGCTCGCTAGAGTGCAACCCCGCGAGCGCGCGACGCAAGTCGCTGGGAGACGCGGTGAGGGTGCCGGCGAGGGGGAGGTCGTGCGAAAGCTCCGGCCTCCCGCCGGGCGTGTTATCAACACGTCGTGCGAGCGCGGCCGTGGGCCCTGTGCGGCGGAATGCTGCTTGCGATGGGCTGTGTGACCCATCGCGGGCCGTGGCGGCTCGATGCCGACGGCGCCCCAGACGACGGCGAAGGCGTGGAGCTGGTGCTGCTGGCCAACGTGGCGCCGGAGGACCGAGGCGCGCGCGCCGTGGCCCAGGAGGTGGAGCAGCTGCTCGCCGAGGAGCGCCCGCGGATCGTGCTGTGGCTGGGCAACGTGAGCGCACCGCCGCTGCACTCGGCAACTCCTCGGGCCGAGCGCCGAGGACCGCGCTGCAGCGAGCCAGACGCTGCGTGGTCGGGCCCCGCCACCACCGCGCTCGCGCAGCGCATCGGGCCACCGAGCGGCACTCCCAGCTTTGCCGTCGGCGGCGTGCTCGACCACCGCTGTGGGGCCTCCGCCGCGCTGCGCCAAGCACGGCCCTGGCGCATGCCCGCCACCCACTACGTGCTGCGCGTGTACACCGACGGGTCGGTCGAGGAGCGAGCGGCGTGCGGCGACGAGGGCTGCCGCTTCGCCGAGGTGAAGCCTTCGGCGGGGGCCAACCCCCCGCTCATGGATCTCGTGATGATCGATCTCTCTCCGTGGCTGCATCCCTCCGACGATGCCGCCGCCCGCCACCGCGACGCGCGCGAAGTCGACGCGCTCGAGGCGATGCTCGCGGCGATCGCCGCGGTCCCGCCGGAGGCTGCGCCGCCGCGCCTGCTGGTGACGAGCGTGCCGGTCGAAGCCGCCGGCGAGCACGGGCTCGGCACGCTGTGGCCCGACGCGAGCTTCCACGGCCTCCCCGTCCCGCTCCAGAACGTGCTCGTCGAGGGCCACTTCGCGGGAGTGCTCGCGGGTCACGACCGCTCGCTCTACGCGAGCGAGGATCTCAGCAATGCGATCAAGCGCGCCGACCGAGCGTGGCTGGGCACGCCCGTGTTCCAGGTGGTTGCGGGGGCCGTGTCGCGACCCAACCGGCGCGCCGCGATGGCCCTGCGCCGCCAACGGGTGCGCACGAGCCAGGCCTACTCGCCGCGGCTATGGAGCGACCACGCCGGCTTCGCGGTGGTGCGCGTGCGCGGAGAAGAGGCCGAGATCATCTTGCACGCCCGACGAGGGCGACACTGGGAGCAAGCCTCGATGACGGTACCGCTGCGACCCGCGCCCCACCCCGTGCGCACGCCCTCGCCCCACATGGGGCCGTGCCGCGATTGCCCGCCGATCCCGGCCAGCGACCGCTAGGAGCGCGATGGACGACGCTGCGCTCCTCGACGCGGTTCTCCTGGCTTCGCGCCACGCATTCGTGCCCATGCCCGACACGCGGGTGATCGAGCGCGCCGGTTGGTTTCAGCTCATCACGCCCTCGCTCCCCGATGGCGGGCTCAACGAAGTCGCGCTTGCCGTGCTCGCGCCCCACGAGGTCGACACCGTCGCGCAGCAGACGATCGCCGAGTATCGAGCGCTCGGGGTCCGCTTCCGCTGGACCGTCGGCCCCGACTCGGCGCCCGACGATCTGGTCACCCGGCTCGAGGCGCACGGGCTCGAGCCCGAGGTCGTGTGGGCGGTGGCGCGTGCGATCGATCCGCTCCAGCGAAACCCGTCGCTCCGCCCGGGGATCGAGCTCGAGCCGGTCGACGAGCGCAACGTGGTCGCGTTCACCGAGGTGATGGCCCGCGGCTGGGGGATGAGCCCCGCTCCCATGTTGGCGTTCAATCGCAAGGTGCTCGACTCGGCGCGTGAGCGGCTCCCCATGGTCCTCGCGCGCTGGCACGGCGAGCCGGCCGCCGCGGCCGGCCTGGTGCTCTCGCCCGGCACCGCCTTCTTCTTGGGTGCGGTGGTGCTGCCCGAGCACCGCGGCCGCGGGCTCTACCGGGCGCTGGTGGACTCGCGCTTGCACGAGGCCGCCCAGCGCGGCTGCACGCTGAGCGCCGCTCTCGCCCGCGAGGCCACGTCGCATCCGATCCTCGCGCGGCTCGGCTTTCGCGACGTCGGCCGGCTGACGATGCTCACCCCGCCGCGCCCCTAGCCCGCGCCCGCGAGCTAGCCCTCGTTGCAGTCGCGCTCGGGCATCGCCGCGATCCACTCCGAGATCAGATCCACGCCGAAGTCATCGGCGAGCAAGCTCGGCAGCTCGGGCATCTTGATCTCGGGATCGGTGCTGGCCATGCGGTGGACCACGATGCTCTGCTCGGGGTGCCCCGGTACGATGTCGAAGGCGCGGCCGCCGGTTCCGGGCCCCGCGGCGGCCGGGACCTTGCACTCGCCGAACTGGGCCGGGTCGGTCTCCCACGCCGAGAACTTGAGCCCGCTCGCCCCGCCCCCGCTTCCGGGCCGATGGCAGTGGGCACAGTTGCCGTGGAGGTATGCGCGCGCGCGCGTGTCGAGGGCCGCATCGCCGGCCGGATCGGGAAAGGCATCGAGCGTGGAAGGATCGGGAAGGCCCTCGATGATCCCTTGCTCGGCGAGCCACTCGAGCTGCGACACGCGCTGCCCGTCGCGCTCGACCTCGAGGTTCATCTGCGCCGTGATGAGCCCGAGCACCCCGAGCACGTCGTCGCGCTCGTGACAGCTGCCGCACGTGTTCTCGTCGGGGATGATGTAGATCTGCTCGGCGGGCTGGCCCTGCGCGTCGGTGTACGGCTGGTACACGTTGGCGCCCGCCTTGAGTCGGGTCGCCTCGGTCTGCTCGTCGTTCCAGCGATAGATGTACGACTGCCAGCCGTCGTCGTCGTGCACCAGCAGGCGGGTCTCGAGCGTCTTCAGGTTGGTCTCGGGCGCGCTGCGATCGAGGTCGACGAAGAACGACTTGATCAGGATCGAGCCGCGCGGCAGCACCCACTCTTCGCGGTCGGTGAGCTCGAGCGTCTCGCCCTCGGGCAGGAAGATGTAGCGCCCCTTGCCCGCCGCGTCGGCCCACAGCGGGGCCGCCACGGAGTACGGCAGCACCCCCGGCGCCGGGTCGCCCTGCACCATGTCGCCGACGAAGAAGCCGTAGTCCGACAGCGTCGGGTACGGCAGCTGCGCCAGATCGATCACGGGTCGCGGCGCCTCCGGCTCGGGCTGAGGGTCGGAGCTACAGCCGAGCAGCAGGAGGGCGCCGCACAGCGGAGCGAGGGCCGAGGGGTCGAGTCGCAGCATCGTCAGGCCTTCTCGCGCGACGCTAGAGGTCGCGCGGCAGCGGATCGTGCTCGCAGGTGTAGGGGCCGGGGTCTTCCTCGAGCATCCCCTGGCCACACAGGTTCACCGCCTTGAACGTGGCATCGCCGTTGCCCGACAGGCAGTTGGTGAGCGCGCCGTTGGTGTTGTCCTTCTCCGGATCGAAGCACCCGTCGTACATGATGTCGGGCCCGGTCGAGCTCTCGCTGACCAGCAGGATCAGGTCGTCGGGGTTCGACCCGTTGTTCTCGAACACGTTGTCGTGGACGAAGTTGGACTCGACGTAGATGTCGAAGTTGGGATCCTCGGGCGGGGGGAACAGCGCCTCGACGTAGGCGATGACCGCGACGCCCACGCTGTCGTTGCCGCGGATCTCGTTGTCGGCCACCTCGTTCTCGTCGGCGGCCAGCAGGATCACCCCGATGCCCGGAGGGATCAGCGCGACCACGGTGCCCGCCTCGCCGAAGTTGGGCACGTTGTTGTTCTCGATGATGTTGCCGTAGACGTTGGTGCGACGGCCGTCGCCGACGTCGAGCCCGGGGAGGTTGAACACCAGGATCCCGCCGGTGTTGTCGTGGGCGTAGTTGTTGCGCACGATGGCGTCGGTCGAGTTCTCGATCTCGATGCCGGCCACGTTGCCGCGCGCTTCGTTGTCCTCGACGAGGATCGCCGTCGACTGCCCCACGTAGACGCCCGCGTCGCGCGAGCCCTCGACGAGGCAGTTGCGGATCACGACCCCGTTGCACTGCACGGGGTAGAGGCCGTAGGCGCCGTTGTCCGTCGACTCGGCGTCGGGCCAGATCACGTGCACGCCGTCGAACGTGATGTTGTCGATCTTGTCGCCGCGGATTCCGTCGCCGGGCGTGTCGAACACCTGCAGATCGGCGATCGTGATGTCGTTGCCGGTGAGCAGCACCCCGTTGGCGCCGCTGATCTGCCCCGAGAAGTCGAGGATGGTGGCCTCGCCGCCCGCGCCGCGCACGGTGACGCCATCGGCGTCGAGGCTGAGCTGACGGGTGAAGCTGAACGTGCCCGCGGCCAGGCAGATCGTCTGCCCGGCGGTCGCATCGATGAACGCCTCTTGCACCGCGGTCTGGTCGTCGGCCCCGGGGCTCACGAACGCATCGCAGCCCTCGGGGAGCTCGGCGCCCTGGGTCTCCGAGCCGCCCTCGCTGGCGGTGCCCGCGTTGCCGCTCTCGCCCGTCCCGCTGCTGCCGTCATCGCCGCAGGCCGGCACCAGCATCATGCTGCCCAGCGCCCACGCCCACCGTTGCTTCGTTCCGTTGCTCCGTGCCATGCCAATCTCTCTCGCTTGTCCGACCGACCACCCAGCGAGCACGCCGGCCGGCCGGGCCACTCATTGCCAAGGAGTTATCGCAGAATCGCACCACGCGCGGAACGCCAATGGGCGGCCAGGCGGCGCCTTTCCTCACGAATTCACCCCCGCGAGGCAACGCGGGGTTGGCGCTGGGCGGCCCGGCGTTGGAGCTCGGCGAAAGCGCGAGCGCGTGGCCCTAGCTCGCGCCGCTGCGCAGCACCACCGCGGGGATCGTCTTGAGGATGATCTTCATGTCGAGCCACAGCGACCAGCTGTCGATGTACTGGAGATCGAGCTTCATCCACTCTTCGAAGTCGATCTGGTTGCGGCCCGACACCTGCCACAGCCCCGTGAGCCCTGGCTTCACCGACAGCCGACGACGCTGCCAGGGCTCGTACTGATCGACCTCCGAGGGCAGCGCGGGCCGCGGCCCCACGAGGCTCATGTCGCCGAGCAGGATGTTGAACAGCTGGGGCAGCTCGTCGATGGACGTCTTGCGGATGAAGCGACCGACCGCGGTGATGCGAGGGTCCCGCTTGATCTTGAACACCGGGCCATCCATCTCGTTGAGGTGGGCGAGCTCGGCCTTGCGCTTCTCCGCGTCCATCACCATCGAGCGGAACTTGAGCATGGTGAACTTGCGACCGTTGCGACCGGCCCGCACCTGGCGAAACAGCACGGGCCCCGGGTCGGTGATGCGGATCGCGATGGCGGTGGCCAAGATCACCGGGCCCGCGAGGATCAGCCCCACGAGCGCCCCCACGAAGTCGAGGATGCGCTTGGCCGCGAGCCGTGCCTCGCTGGTCGGCGTGCGGCGCAGGTTGAGCAGCGGGTAGTCGAAGCCCGAGACGTTGGCGATCTGCATCGTGCCCTTGGAAGGCACCGTGGGCGGTAGGTTGACCAGCACGTCGACCCCCCGCACCTCGCACGAGCCCATCGCATCGCGCAGGATCTCGGGGTGCTTGCCGGGCACCGCGAACACGACCTCGTCGACCGGCTGCCGATCGAGCAGCGCCGCCAGGCTGCCCACGTAGCCGAGGTTGGGGCGGGCCTTGGGGTGACCCGACTCGCCGGGCACGCTCACGAACCCGAGGACCTTCACGTTGAACGGCGACTGGGTGCGCAGCGACTCGGCGAACGCCACCCCCCGCTCGTTGGCCCCCACGATCACCACGCGATGACCGTCGTCGTTGCTGCGGCGCGCGAGCTTGACGCCCTCCAGCACCAGCACGCGACCGAGCATCAGCGCGCCGAGCTGGAACACGGCGAACATGGCCACGAAGCTGCGTGAGATCGGCCCCAGTCGGAACAAGAACAGCGCCACCAGGAACAGCACCAGGCCGACGACCACCGCGCGCAAGTAGCGAACCGCCGTCACGCGATACGAGCTACGAAAGTCGGAGGTGCCGCTCCAGTAGAAGCTCAGCCCCCACAGCGGCAGCAGCCCGATCAGCAGCTGGTAGAACGGACCGGGCTGGCCGAGCGGGCTGACGTCGAGACCGGGGACCGAGGACACGAGATCGGAGATCCAGCTCGGGTTCCCCTCGGCATCCACCTCGCCGATGCGCGTGCGCAGCCAGAGCGTGACCACGAACGCTGCTGCCGAGACGAGCACGTCGTAGACGACCAGGGCCTGCCGAAAGAAGACCGACTGTTGGCGCCACATCGCGAGTTGCCGTAGCTGGACGCGGCCGAGGACCGCGCCGGAGCCGGGTGATGGTCGCACCCACGGCGGGGCGGGCCAAGACCCGCGCGCGTGCGCCAAGATCGAGCGTTGGGGAGTCCCGGCGCTGCGAGCCCTGGAGCCCGGCGCGCGGCCCATCCAACGGCCCTCGCGCGAGCTCGCGCCTGCTCCACGGGCGGGGCGCGGGAGATCGCCCGCGCGGGGACTCGCGCTCGCAGGCTGCGCATTTTGCGATCGCCCTGCCCCCGCTACCTGCCTATGCTAATCAAGTGGCTGGGCTCGCCGAGCCGAGCTCGCCCCTGGCCATGGATTTCGGACGCACAGGAAAGACCGTGATCCCGGGCGCCGTCGTCGGTGGCGGTGGCCTCGACCAGATGCTCGACGCCGTCGTGGTCGGCGCGCCCGATCCCGCCGCCTCCCATGCGTTCCTGCTGGTGCTCTCGGGGACCGACCCCGGCCGCCTGCACGTGCTCGATCGCCCCGAGATGGTGATCGGCCGCTCGCGCTACGCCGACATCCACATCAGCGAGCGCGCGCTCTCGCAGCAGCACTGCAAGCTCACCCGCTACGGCGAGCACCACCGCCTGTTCGATCTCGGGTCCACCAACGGAACCTTCGTCAACGACGTGCGGATCCAGCAGGCCGACCTCAAGCCCGGCGACGTGGTCCGCACCGGCGAGACGATCTTCACGTACATGTCCGGCAGCCAGGCGAGCATGCCGGCGCCTGGCGATCAGACGATCGCGCTGCCCAATCCCGGGGGCGGGCAGCTCGGCATGCGCGGCGCCGCAGCACCCAGCACCGCGCTCGTGCGGCCGCGGCCCGTGCCCCAGGCCTCGCCCGGCACCGCGCTCGTGCGTCGCGCCCCGCAGCCGCTCATCACCCTGGCCGACGGCGGCTACGCGGGCGCCCCTCAGGTGCTCGAGGTGCCGATGCCGACGGGCGCGGCCGAGGGCCCGGACCTGCTCGCCCGCATCCTGTGGGCGGTCGGCTTCCTACGCCGCTACTGGCTGTCGATCCTGCTGCTCACCGTGCTCGGCGGAGGCCTCGGCGTCGCGAGCTACAAGTACGTCAAGCCGCCGGCCCGCGCCGAGTTCGAGATCAGCCTGATCCCCAACGCCAGCGACAACCCGGCCGAGCGGATGATGCGGACCAACTTCGAGTTCTTCCGCAACGCCCAGAACAACTTCACGCGCCCGGGCCTGATCCACGAGACCCTCAAGCAGCTCGGCGAGACCAACGTGACCCCCGACCGCATCCGCGGCGTGCAATCGGGGCTCGAGTTCAACAAGATCAGCGAGTACACCTATCAAGGCGCGTTCTCGGCCGGCACCCCCGAGGACGCGATCCAGTTCCTCGACGTGCACCTCGAGCTCTACAAGGAGTACGAGCTCGAGCGAGTGCTCAAGGTGGTGCTGTCCGAGGTGAGGACGCTCGAGACCCAGCTCGCGCAGGCCGAGGAGCAGCTCAACAGCATCAACCAGGCGATCCTGGCGTTCAAGCAGGAGCACAGCGAGGGCCTCCCCGAGAAGTCGTCGTTCATGCTTCAGCGGGTGCTCGAGCTCTCGGTCGAGCGCAGCCGCGCGCTCGGCGACGTGACCCGCACCGGAGCCGACGCTCAGGTCGCCCGCAAGGCGCTCAAGAGCGAGGACCCGGAGGTCGAGGCGCGCATCGAGGAATCGCGCCCCTACGCCGCCAACATCGCCAACGTGGATCGCGAGCTCGCGCAGGCCCGCTCCGAGGGCAAGGGCCCCGAGCACCCCGACGTGAAGCGCCTCGAAGAGGAGAAGCGCACGCTCGAGCTGCTGCGCGACAAGGTGCTGACCGAGGGCACGCGCAAGGTCATCAAGGCCAAGAACCCGGCCTACAAGTCCGCGCGCGCCCAGGCCAACGAGGCCGAGGCCGCCCAGCGCGTGGCGCAGGCCGAGCTCTCGCGCATCACCAAGGAGCTCGAGGAGATGGAGGGCATGGTCGAGAAGCTGCCCCGCCTCCAGTCCGAGTACACCGATCTCACGCGCAAGGCGCTGGCGGTGCAGAAGTCCTACGACGACCTGTTCCAGCAGCTCAACGCGAGCCGCATTCGCCTCGACCTCGAGCGCGGGCAAGAGTCGGCGCGCTACGAGATCCTCACCCCGCCCAACGTCAAGCCGATCTCGCGGCTCAAGGTGCTGCTCACCCGCGGCGCGATGGGCGTGGCGTT
>JBFIJN010000001.1:0-77117 GCA_041600735.1 Nannocystaceae bacterium | reverse complement strand
TCGATCTCGTCCTCGGTGGCGCCCTTCCATGCGCGCTCGAGATCGGGCACCAGCCGCAGCAGGAGCTGTTCCAGCTCCGGTTCTAGGTCTTGTGCTCGCATGCGTCCTTGCCTCCGTCACAGATGAGTAGCGGCACGATGATCTCGCACGCCTTGCAGGGTGGCACCGTCTGCCCAGGCTTGAACTTCTCCACCTTGACCACGGGCGCCCCCGAGCGCGCGTCGATGAACTCGATCGGGGCCTGTGTCTTGCTCCCCCGCTGCTGAACCACTCCTCGGTCATGGCCTTGGGGATTGCACCGTCGTCCATCAGCAGCAGCAGAGCACCCTGAGCGGCACATGTGCCCGGCGGATAGGCCGCGGGCCCCGAGCGATTCTTGTCGCTTTCCCTCGCCCGATCCTCCGCCTTGGCCCACGCCTTCTGGAAACCATCCGAGTTCCCCAAGTGCCCACCAATGCCGGTCTTCACCCGCTTGAGCGTCTCGAGATACTCGGTGTCGAGCGCATCTCGCCCGTCCGCGTAGGACACCGTCACCCCTGGCAGGTGCTTCATGCCCGCCGAGGCCGCGGCACGGCACAGCTCGACCGTCGTCATGGCCGACTGATCCGCGTACTTCTTGCCGCACTTGCAGTGCACCACGCCGAGCATCGTGTTGGCGTTCACCTTCACGGCCGGGGCCTTGGACCCGCCCAAGGCTGCCGCTGCCGCCAGCTGCCCCTTGAACGCGCCCGCGAGCGCCCCCGCGTCGATCTTGGTCGCCTCGCTCTCCTCGAATTTGTGCTCCTTGCCGCAGATCGGGCACTGCTCGCCCACCACCGCGGCCACCATCCCGGTCATCTGGATCACGCCCATGAGCGTGGCCGAGTTGGGCGGGCTGCCCCCGCCCCCGCAGTTATTGAGCATCGGGTCGCCGAGCAATTGCACGTTCTTGCCCTCGATCTTCACATCGAGCGACCCGGGCCCCACGAACTTCGTGGGACCGTGGGTGTTGGCCGACACGAGCCCCCCGCCGGTGCCCTTGCTCGCTACGTCGCCGATCGACTTGAACGTGGCGCCCTTGATCGCCACCTTCTTGCCCTCGATGGTGACCTTCTTGCTGTAGTCCTTGGGTGAGTCGTTGCTCTTGCCGATATTGGGGAGCGGCACCGGCACGAACGGCGCCGGTGGGCCGGGCATCTTGCACACGTTGGGCACGGTAGCCGCCGCTACGCCCAGGCTGCCCTCGGTGACCGGGGTCTTCGGTGGATTGATCGAAACGGTACCCATGCTCCCCTTCCCTTCCTTATCGCGATCGCGGATTCCTCATCGTAAGGCTCTCGAGCGTCAGGCGGCGTCTGGCGCCTGCACGACCATGGCCCCGCGCAGTCCGCCCTCGGACGCGGCCATCACCAGCGCGCGCGGCCCGGGAGCATAGCGTCGCGCGAACGACTGCACCGCCAGGACTCCGCCGAGCGCCCCAAAGGCCGCCCCGACGTCGCCCCAGCTATCGCTCGGCGCCTGGTATTCGAGCTGCCGCACGGCCCGGTGTGCCCGCATGGCGAAGAACCCCCAGTCCTCGCTGCGGTAGCGTTCGCCGTTGATGTCGCAATACACGGCATCCGCGGCCTGCCCTGGCAAGTCGAGGCCTGCGGTCGCACGCAGCACCGCCTCGCTCGTGCCCACGCCGAGCGAGCCGGCATCGTTGTCTCGCAGCCGCATCTCGCGGGTGGTGGCGACGCCGGCGATGCTTCCCAAGCTCGGCAGGCCAAGCTGTCGCCGCACGGTTGCGGCGACGAGCACCAGCGCGCCGGCGCCCTCACCCGGCACGAAGCCGTTGCGCACGGCCGGCTGTGCCAGCTGCCGCCGTGCCTCGAGCCACTCGAAGGTGGAAACGTGGACGTAGCTATCCACGCCGATCACCACGAAGATCGAGGCCCCCTGGCGTGCGCGGATGACCGTCGCCACCCGCTCGACGGCTGCAAGGACCCCCGCGTGCCCTCGACCGCCCACCAGCACGCGTGTGGTGATCGCCGCCGCCCGGAAGAGCCCGGCTGTCGCCTGCACGACGTGCTCGGCGTCGGCGCTGGAGAACCCGGGCCGTTCCTCGGGCAGCGCGAGGAACACGTCGCAGCCGCCCTTGGACAGGTCGAGCGCACCGAGCTTGCGACGCACCTCGGCCACCACGCTCTGCACCAAGTGCACGAGGCGCGCCCGCCCCTCGAGGGCATCGGGCAGCCCCGGGTCGGTCGCCACGATCATCGGCTGCCCCAGCGGCGTGACGTAGGGGAACTCGCGCGAGCGCGAGATGCCGGCCCGCACGGCGGCTGCGCTGGTCTCGGCGATCATCCCCACGGGGGTGCGGGCCGCGATCGCGACGATGTCGAGGCCAGTGGTCACGTGGGAACTCTACATGCTGGAGAGCCTGTCGAGCAGCAGCTCGATTCGGAAGAGGTATAGCCAATATCACAGGGAGGAGCCCGTTTCGTCGTGATACCGTTCCCCCGTGTGGTCTCTGGCCAACCGCACCCCCTACGCCGCAGAGCGCAATTGGACCCGCGACGCGGACGGCGTCCACTGGTGGTTGGTGGCCGTGCGGGCCACATTCACCATCGAGGCCAACGCCAAGCTCACCCTCGCCGACGAGCAGCTCCCGCCGGTCCTCGCCCCCGAGCACTTTGGCGAGCCAGGCACGTCGAGCCTGCGCTACGAGTCGGATCTGCTCGCGCGCAAGCCAAGCACCGACGTGCTCGCGCTGGGTAGCGCCCATGCGCCGCGCGGCAAGCCGGCCACCACCGTGCCCGTAGTGCTGCGGCTCGGGACGATAGAGAAGACCCTGGTCGTCCACGGCGAGCGCGTCTACTACAACGGCGTGGCGGGGCTGGACATCACGGCGCCGCGTCCGTTCACCACGCGGCCGATCCAATACGAGCTCGCCTTTGGGGGCAGCGACACTTCCGATCCCGATCCCTCCCGGCACCGCCTCGACGAACGCAACCCCGTCGGTCGCGGCTTCGCGCGGGGCACCAGCCTCGTCAACACTCCTGCGCATGCGATCGAGTATCCGACCGGCGACCCGGCCAAGAGCGGCCCTGCAGGCTTTGGTCCCATCGAGCCGGGGTGGCTGCCCCGACGCCTTCTCGCAGGAACCTATGACGCGTCGTGGGTAAAGACCAAGAAGCCGCTGCTGCCCGACGACTACGATCCTACTTTCGCCATGGGCGCCCCCACCGACCAACGCCCGCCCCGACCGCTACGTGGCGGCGAGCGGCTCGGCCTGCTCAACCTGAGCCCCGAGGGAACGCTGGTGCTCGAGCTGCCACGCATCGGGCTCGAGCTGTGCAGCCGCTTCGGTCGCAAGGTGGTGCAGCACGAGCCGCCCACGCTGACGACGGTGCTCGCCGAGCCCGACGAGCGTCGGCTGTCGCTCACGTGGCAGAGCGCCCTGCGGGTGGCGGCCCCGGACGCGGACTACCTCGACGAGACGGAGATCACCGAGGCGCGGATCGTGTGAGGGCGAACATGTCTCGTCTGGCCCGCGGCGGTCCCCATCGCTCCCTGATCCCTGACAAGCTCGCGCCCCCGATGCTCAACCCCGACGAGCTCGACGCGATCCTCACGCGCTCGAGCGGCAGCTCGTGGTCCAACGGCGAGCCCGTCTACTACGACGGCGTGGCGGGGCTCACCACGACCAAGCCCCAGCCCTTCGTCACTCGACCCATCCGATCGGATGCTCCCGCTCGTCCTGTGCGATGACGAGAAGCCCGAATGCAACCACTAGAGCCCGAATTGGAAGCACTGCTCCTTCAGATCGTTCCCGATCTGGCCTCGAGCTGGGGAGGCGTGGACGACGACGAGATCGATCGAGTCGAGCAAGTCGCGGGTCGATCTCTGCCTGCGTGCTACCGCTGGTTCCTCGGCAAATTCGGTCGAACCATGGGGCCCCTCTCCTATCGCAACCTCGACTTCTCCACCAAGGCAATCCTGCGCGCCTATGCCGAGGATCGAGTCGAGCGCGACCCTCGATACTTGCTGATCGCCTTCAGCTACGACCCGGCCTATCCCAGCCACTTCTTCTACGACCTCGACAGCCCTGCCCGCGACGACGCCTTGGTCCTGGGCGGCGAGTACCTCGACGAGGACGACCTCGTGCCCAGCTTCGAGACGCTGCGCGAGCTGCTCGGCTGGGGCGCGCTGTTTACCCACGGGATCTGCAAGCACCCCCAGCGCTGCGCCGGCATGTTCACGAGCTCCGGCGGCGATACTCTGTCCCAGCTCGAGCCCGTGCTTCACGCCCACGGCTTCGCCGCTCCGATCGCGACGGGTCGCCACTGCGGTGTGTTTCGCGGGCCCACCATGGACATGATCAGCAAGTCCACGCCCGGCAAGGAGCCGTATCTGCACGCATTCGACATCGGAGCTGCCGATGCGATGACGATTCGCAGCTTCCTGGGGCAGGTCGCCAGCGCAACCTCCCTCGAGCTGGAGATCCTCCGCTGGACTCCACCGCTCCCCTGACGGCGCCCGTCGTTGCGTCCGCCCCGGTCCCGCCGCAGCGTCCTATGGCACCCGGTCTCCGCGCGCCGCGGCCCGGTGACCGATTGCGAAGCCGAGCTGGCGCGGGCGCCGGCAGTTCGACACCCTTCGCGCCGACGCGCCGCAGCGGGGCGTCGCGCTCGCAGCGGGGTCGCGGCGTTGATGCGCGCGTCGATCGTGCGATCCTCCCCACGATGAGCGACGACCTGCGCTTCGGACTCCTCCTCTGGGCCATCCACGAGCTGGTGTTCTTTGGCGTGTGGGGCGGCTACGCGCTGCTGTTTCGCTTTGGGGTCGGGGCCCGCTTTCGCGTGGTGGAGGGCAAGGCGCCGGCGCCCGAGCTGGTGCGCTCGGCCACGCGCGACGTGCTCGTGTCCCACGTGCTGTTCCTACCGATGGTGGTGTGGCTGGTGCTCCCGGCGTGGCGCTGGATGGGCGGGGATCTAGCCGCCCCGATGCCCGCGCCGTGGACGATCGCCTGGCAGGTGCTGGTGTGCATCCTGGTGCAGGACACGATCTTCTACTGGTCGCACCGGCTGCTCCACACCAAGTGGCTGTTTCGCAAGATCCATCGCAAGCACCACGACTTTCGCTACGTGCGGGGGGTGTCGGCCGAGTACTCGCACCCGGTGGAGTCGACGGCCAATGTGGTCGCGCTGATGGCAGGGCCGATCCTGCTGGCGGTGCACCCGGTCACGTTCATCCTCTGGCTGGTCATCCGCATGTGGGAGACGGTGGAGGCCCACAGCGGCTATGCCTTCACGGCGCTGGCGAGCCGCCACGCGTATCACCACCTCTACGCGGCGCGCGGGTGCCTGGGCTCGTTCTTTGGGCTGTGGGATCGCCTGATGGGCACCGATGCGCACTGGCGAGAGTGGCGGAGAGACCAGCCCCATCGGTGATGGAAGCCGACGCCGAACCCCGCTATCGTTCGGCGCTTGGCCGAGCCCCGCAAGTTTCGCTACGAGTTCCCGCCGATGGAGCCCCACTTCGTGGAGGCGCCCTCGCCCAAGGCGGTGATCGCCTTCATCAAGCGCACGTACCCACACAATTTCGACGAGGTGCTGCCCACGCTGGTCGAGATTCCCATGTGGCCAGAGTTCTGGAAGGCGCTCGACGACGCGGGACGGGTGATCCCCCGCAATCGACGGGAGTGAGCGGCTCGCCTAGCCCGCGGGGATGAATTCCTCGCAGGCCGTGTCGATGGTCCCGATCGCGTCGCGAAAGAACGGGACGTAGTCGGGCTCGCAGACCGAGGCCCAGAACCCGAAGGGAAACGACTCGGCCCACGCGCGCAGGCGGGGCGCCGGGCTGGCGCCGCTGTTGTCGGTGGGATCGAAGGGCGAGCACACGCCACCGGGCACGTCGGCGTCGCCGAGCAGCCCGAGCGCGACCACCGAGGTCTCGTAGCCGCCCTTGGCCTGCACGAGCGCGGCCTTCCACTCGGCGGGGTCGCCGAGCGAGGCGAGCACGTCGTCCTCGTCGCTCACCACGGTGACGATGAGCAGGGCGTCGTCGCGCAGGAAGCCGTCGTTGCAGCCGCCGGGCTCGCTCAGCTCGCCGAGCGCCTGCGCGAGCGCCTGCATGGGGCGCTCGTTGCTGGCGCCCACGATCCCCACCGAGGCCATGCAGGTGAAGCTGCCTTGAGGATCGGGATCTTGGGGCACGAGGTAGCGACGCCCGGGCAGGCCGCACGACATGCCGTTGGCGCTGGTGATGCGCCCAGCGCCGAGCAGCGCGTCGCACGGCTGCGCCGAGAACGGGGCGCAGGGCTCGGAGTTGCACTCGCAATCACAGCCGTCGGGGCAATTGGCGGGGCACCACAGGCCGCAATCGAACGAGTTGTAGATCGACTCGTAGCAGCCGCTCCACTGGCCGATGTCGGTATCGATCACCATCACCTGGTAGTCGTTGCCCTCGAGCACCTGGCCGATCTCGTCGATGAAGCTGGGAAAGCTGGCCAGCAGGCTCTGCTGCTCGTCGTACATCGAGGCGGAGTTGTCCACGACGAACACGAGATCGATCTTGTTGCAGCGCATCGGCTGGAGCGGCACATCGGCGCCGCTACCGAGATCGAGCCTCTCGCTGGTGTCGGCGCCGTCGAGGGTGCCGTCGGTGGGCGGCAGCGTGGCGGACAGGCTGAGCCCCGAGGTGCCCGCGGAGGCTCGGGGGTCGTCCCCTCCTCCGCACGCGAGCGCCAGCCCCAGCCCGGCACCCATGACCGCTCGCTTGGCCTCGATGACGATGATCGCCCGCATGGGGATCATGGTACGGCTTGGCGCGCTTGGGCGGGGCGCCAAGGCCCCGGCGCGTCGGCGGGCATCACCCCGACCTCGCGCATGCGCTGCACCAAGGCCTCGATCGCGCGTCGCCCCTCGTCGCCGAGCGTGGCGGACAGCGCATTGACATAGAGCGCGATGTGCTGGCGACACACGTCCTCGTCCATCTCCTGGGCATGCGCGCGCACGTAGGGCCAGCTGTGGGCAGGCTCGGCCCAGGCGGCCTCCACCGAGGCACGCAGGCCGGCCTCGACCGCGGCGAGCGTGGCGGCGGGCAGCTCGCGGTCGGCCACGATCACCCCGAGCGGCAGCGGCAGGCCGGTGCGCGCCTCCCAGAGCACGCCCAGGTCGGCAACCTCGGCCAGGCCATGGTCGGGATAGGTGAAGCGGCTCTCGTGGATCACGAGGCCCGCATCGACCTCGCCGGCCACGAGTGCGGGCATGATGCGATCGAAGCGGAGCGTCACGCGCTCGATCGCGGCGGGGCCGAGCAGGCGCAGCAACAGGTTGGCGGTGGTGGCCTCGCCGGGGATCGCCACGCGGGCGCCCGCGAGGTCGTGGAGCGTGGCGTAGCGCTCGTCGTCGCCGCGGCGCAGCACCAGCGGCCCGCAGCCGCGCCCGAGCGCCGCGCCGGCATCGAGCACGGTGTAGCGATCGGTGAGCCGACCGAGCGCGCCCACGCTCACCTTGGTGATCGCGAGCGGCGGGCGCGGGTCGAGCCCCAGCGCGCGGCGGTTGAGCACCTCGATGTCGTCGAGCTCGACCGCGAAGCGCAGCCCGGCGGCCTCCACCCGACCGTGCACGAGCGCATCGAACATGAACGTGTCGTTGGGACACGGCGAGAAGCCGAGGGTGAGCGTGGTGGGCTCGGGCATGGGCCGCCCTTTCTATACGCCAGGCTCGAGCAGCCGCGCGACCGCTTCGTGCAGGCGCGCGAGCGCGACGGGGAGGTCCCAGCCCGCGTGCTCGCGATCACCGGTGCGGTTGCTGACGACGCGCAGCTGCGCCCAGGGAATCCCGAGGCCTGCACACACGGCGGCCACGGCGGCGCCCTCCATGGTCTCGACCGCGACCCCTGGGCACGCGAGCTGGCGCGCGCGCGCGAGCGCATCGGTGCCGCTACAGCTCGAGACGGTGGCGCCGATCACCCGGGGCAGGCCGCCGCCGAGCCGCGCCGCGAGCTCGTCGGTGAGCGCGAGATCGGCCGCGAACGGGCCGCGAGCACCGAGGCCCAGTTCCTCGAGCGAGAGGAACCCTGCGGGCGTCTCGACCCCCTCGTCGGCGAGCCAGTCCTCGATCACCCAGCATGCCTGCCCGATCGCGGGACCACCGGGATGCGCCCCCGCGACGCCGAACGAGACCACCGCGGCCGGCCGCCGCTCGAGCACGCGGCGAGCGAGCGCGAGGGTGGCGGCCACCTTGCCCACGCCCACGCCGTGCACCCGCGGATCGTGGACCCACGGCTGGCCCTCGCGCGGGGCGGCGTAGACGTAGAGCGGGCTCATGCACTCACCGCGAGCACACGCAGATCTGATCGTTCGCGACCTCTTCGCACGGGGCCTCGATGTCCATCGAAGCGCAGTCGCCCGCGGTGTTGTTGAACGAAGTGATGCAGATCGAGCCGAACATCGGGCACAGGTCGTTGCAGCTGGTCTGGTTGAGCACCGCGTTGAAGCTGCACGTGTCCGGGGTCTCCTCGCACAGCTGGTAGCCCTCGACCGTGCCGAACTGCTCATCGCAGCCGAGCGGCATGCCGCCGCTGCTGCTGCCAGCGCTCGTGTCGGTCATCGGCGGCTCGCCGGAGCTGCTGCCGTCGGCCGGCAAGGTCGTGGAGCTCGCGGGCCCGCTGCCGCCGGTACTCCCGCTGCCGCTGCCCTCGCCCGAGCCGGCGTCGGTCTCGGTGCCGGCGACCTCGGGCGCGTAGCACTGGCCGGCGAGCTCGGCGGCGCGATCATGCCAGCGCTTGCCCGAGGCGCACGCGAGATCGGGGAACGTGCACAGGTTGTTGAGCTCGCACACGCCCCCGTCGCCGCCCTCGGCGATGCAGTCCTCGTCGGCGAGGCACGTGAACACCGACTCGACCTTGCAGCCGAGCCCAACGACGATCCCCAGCCCGAGCGCGACCAGAGCGGAGGGAATGCGTGCACCAGGGACCCACGGATGGCGAGAGCGCTTCATGGCAGCAAGACCACGCGCATCGTGACCGATCCGCGGGCTCGCTGTCGGTGGGGCGCAACACCCCCATTGCGGCGGCTGCTGGAGCGCAGCCCACCGGGCTCAGGCCAGCATGGCCAGCGGCTGCTCGAGCAGGCCCCGCAGCGTGGCGAGGAACTTGGCCCCGACCGCTCCGTCCATCACGCGGTGATCGCAGGCCAGCGTCATCTTCATGCGCTTGCCGATCACCGCTTGGCCGCCCTTGGCCACCACCGTATCGACGATGGCCCCCACCGCGAGGATCGCACCCTCGCCGGGGTTGATCACGGCCGCGAACTCGTCGATGCCGAACATCCCCAGGTTGGAGACGGTGAAGGTGCTGCCGCTCATCTCCGGGGGCAGCAGCTTCTTCTCGCGCCCGCGCAGGCCGAGGTCGCGGGCCAGCTCGGCGATCTCCCGCAGGCTGCGTTGGTCGGCGTAGCGCACGACGGGCACGATGAGCCCCTCGTCCACCGCCACCGCGATCCCCATGTGCACGTTGCCGCGCCGCACCGCGGTGGTGCCGTCCCAGTAGGCATTGACCTCGGGATGCACACGCAGCGCCTTGGCGGCGGCCAGCAGCACGAGATCGTTGAAGCTCACCTTCGCGTCGAGCCCCGCCTTGAGCTGCTCGCGCAGCGCCACCGCGCGATCCATGTCGACGGTGGTGGTGAGATAGAAGTGCGGGATCTCGGCGTTGGCCTGGCTCATGCGCCGCGCGATCGCCTTGCGCATCTGCGAGAGCTTGACCGGCTCGTCGGGCCGCTCCACGAACGGGCGACCGTGGGCATCCACCTCGCCGGAGGCGGCGACGGCCGCGGGAGCCTTGGCCGCCGTTCCGCTCGCCGCGGCGGCCTCCACATCGGCCTTCACCACGCGCCCGCGCGGACCACTGCCCGTCACCTTCGCGAGGTCGATCCCCCGCTCGCGCGCGATCCGGCGAGCGAGCGGAGAGGCGGCGATGCGCTCGGAGGCCCGCCCCGGGGCCGCGGCCTCCGGTTCGGACTCGGACTCGGACTCGGCCGAGGCGGAGGCCTTGGGCGCTGCCTTGGGCTCGGGCGCCTTGGGCTCGTCCGCCGCCGCAGCCTTGGGCTCGGGCGCCGCCGCTGCCTTGGGCGCCGTCGCCCCGCCGCCGCCGTGAGCCGCGAGCGCAGCGTCGACGTCCTCGCCTTCCTTGCCGAGCACGGCGATCGGCGTGCCGATCGCCAGCGGCTCGCCCTCGGCCGCGACGATGCGCAGCACGGTGCCGGCATCGAACGACTCGAACTCCATCGTGGCCTTGTCGGTCTCGATGTCGGCGATGACCTGCCCGCGCTTGACGGTATCGCCCTGCGCGATGTGCCACTTGGCGATGACGCCCTCCTCCATCGTGTCGGAGAGCCGGGGTAGCTCGACGATCTTGGCCATCGGTCTATTTGCCTTGGTGTGCTCGCGAAGAAGGAAAGGGGCCTGACTAGACGCGGAAGTACGCGACCTTGCGGATCGCTTGAGCGGCTTGCTCGGGGCTGGGAATCACCAAGCGCTCGAGGTTCTCCGCGTAGGGCATGTTGACGTCCTCGTAGCACACGCGCTCGACCGGCGCGTCGAGGTCATCGAACGCGAGCCGCTGGATGCGATCGGAGATCTCGGCCCCGGTGCCGCCGTAGGGCCAGCCGTGGTAGACGAGCACGGCGCGGTTGGTCTTGCGCACCGAGGCGAGCACGGCCGCTTCGTCGAGCGGTCGCAGCGTGCGAAGGTCGATGACCTCGCAATCGATGCCGTCGCCCGCGGCGATGTCGGCGGCCGCGAGGGCCACGGGCACCCCCTGCCCCCACGTGATCACGGTGACGTGGTCGCCCGGGCGCTTGATGTCGGCCTTGCCGATCGGGATCAGGTACTCCTCGTCGGGTACCTCGCCCTTGACCCCGTACATCACCTCGCTCTCGAAGAAGATCACGGGGTTGTCGTCGCGGATCGCCGATTTCAGCAGGCCCTTGGCGTCGTAGGGGGTGGCGACCGAGATCACCTTCACCCCGGGGAACCCGCAGTAGAAGCTCTCGAACGCCTGGCTGTGGGTCGAGCTCAGCATGTGCGCGGCGCCGTTGGGGCCGCGGAACACGATCGGGATCGTGAACTGCCCGTTGGACAGGTGGCGCAGCTTGGCGGCGTTGTTGAGCAGCTGATCGAAGGCCACCGCCGAGAAGTTGAAGGTCATGAACTCGACGATGGGGCGCAGCCCCGCCATCGCGGCGCCGATGCCCACGCCGGCGAAGCCAGCCTCGGCGATCGGGGTGTCGACCACCCGCTTCTCGCCGTACTTGGCGAGCAGGCCCTCGGTCACCTTGTAGGCGCCGTCGTAGTAGCCGACCTCCTCGCCCATGACGAACACGCGGTCGTCACGGGCCATCTCCTCGTCGATGGCAGCGAGCAAAGCTTGACGGATCTGGAGCAGTGCCATGGTCTACGAACCCCTCCTCACGCCCCGGCGGCGAGATCGTCTTCGACGTAGTGCCCGAGGAAGCGGTGCTCGGGGTCGGGTTGCGGGGACTCCTCGGCAAATGCGACCGCGGCGTCCATCTCGGCGATGACCTCCTCGTCGAGTGCGTCGAGGTCCTCGCTCGAGAGCCCGTGGTCGCGCGAGAGCTCGAGCTGCGCGCGGAACAGCGGGTCGCGATCCTTCCAGCCCTCGACCTCTTCCTTGGTGCGGTACTTGCCCGGGTCGCTCATGCTGTGGCCGCGAAAGCGGTAGGTGAGCAGCTCGATGAGCGCCGGCTGCGAGTCGTTGCGCGCGTGCTCGACCGCCTTGGCCAGCCGCGTGCGGGTCTCGAACACGTCGCGCACCACCCAGCGATCGGAGGTGAGCCGATACCCGGGCGCGCGCACGGTGAGGTCGTCGACCGCGGTCTGGCGCTTGAGCGGCGTGCCCATCGCGTACTGGTTGTTCTCGATCACGAACACGATCGGCAGGCGCCACAGCCCCGCGAGGTGCATGGCCTCGTGGGTCGCGCCGATGTGCATCGCGCCCTCGCCCAGGAAGCACAGCGTGACCGAGCCGTCGCCGAGGTACTTGGCCGCGAACGCATGCCCGGCCGCGACCGGCAGGTGACCGCCGACGATCGCATAGCCGCCCCACAGCCCCTTGTCCTTGGCGAAGAAGTGCATCGAGCCGCCGTTGCCGCCGACGAGGCCCGTCTTCTTGCCGTAGAGCTCGGCCATGCACGCGCCCGTGTCACAGCCGAGCGCCACTGCGAAGCCGTGATCGCGGTAGGTCGTGACCACGCGATCGCCTGGGATCATCAGGTCGGCGGTCGCGACCGCGATCGCCTCTTGCCCGATGTAGAGGTGGAGGAAGCCGCTGATCTTGCCCTGCGTATAGGCGCGGGCCGCCGACTCTTCGAAGCGGCGGATCCGCAGCATCTGCGTGTAGAGACGACGCAGCTCCTGCGGATCGCGGCCCGGCACGGGGGCGGACGGGGATTTCGCGCTCGGTTGGCTCACCAGGACCTCCAGGGCGCGGGAGCCTATCACCGCAGCGGCCCAGCGTCGCGCGGGGGACCGCGAGGCGGCGAATTCCCTGCTATATGTGCCCGCCATGAGCCGCCCCGACCCCTCCGCGTACGCCGACCGCATCCTGGCCGGCAACGATCGAGCCGTGGACGCCCCCACCCTGCTCGCGTTCCTCTCCGAGGACACGGACGTCTGGGAGCTGATGTCGGCCGCCGATCGGCTGCGCCGCGCGCGTTTCGGCAGCAACGTGCACCTGTGCTCGATCATCAACGCGAAGGAGGGGGGTTGCCCCGAGGACTGCGGGTTCTGCTCGCAGTCGCGGCACTTCTCCACGCACGTGCAGCCCAGCAAGTTCACCGAGCTCGACGAGATCGTGGCCGAGAGCGCCAAGGCCCGCAGTCGCCACGCCACCGCGCTCGGCCTCGTGACCGCCACCCGCGGGCTGCCCGACGGCAGCAAGGGCCTCGCGCACATCGAGTCGGCCGTGCGAGCGATCCGCGACGCGGGCCACACCGAGGCCCACGCCTCGGTCGGCTTCCTCTCCGATGCCGCGCTCGATCGCCTCGTCGACGCCGGCCTCACCGAGCTCAACCACAACCTCGAGACCGGTCGCAGCTACTTCTCCAAGATCGTCACCACGCACACCTACGACGAGCGCATCGCCACGATCCGCCGCGCCAAGGCCAAGGGGCTGCGCACGTGCGTGGGCGGGATCTTCGGCATGGGCGAGCAGAACTCCGACCGGGTGGAGCTCGCCGAGACCCTGCGCGAGCTCGATGTGGACGAGGTCCCGCTCAACTTCTTGGTGAGCATCGACGGCACCGCGCTCGCGCGCGTCGAGCCGCTGGCTCCGCTGCAGATCCTGCGCATCATCGCGGCGTTTCGCATGTTCCTGCCGCACCAGAACATCTTCATCGCCGCCGGGCGCACCCACCTGGGGCAGCTCGTGCCGCTGATGTTCTCGGCCGGCGCATCGGGCATGATGGTCGGCGACTTCCTCACCACGCCCAACCGCGGTCCCGACGATGATCTCCGCATGCTCGAGGAGCTGGGCCTCACCCCGTTCGGCTGCGGCACCGCGCACCCGTCCCGACCCGAGCTCGCGCGGCCCGAGTCGCGGCCCGAGGCGGCGCTCCCCGAGCGAGCCCGCGCGCGCCTGCCCGTGGTCGCCTGACGCTGGCGCGCCGTTTGGTGTACCTTCGCCGCCATGCGCGACACGCTGTGTCTGCGAGCCCGCATCGCCCTGCTCGCTTGCTTGCCCGGCCTAGCCGGATGCTCGTCTTCCCCCACGCCCAGCGCGGCCGACGAAAAGGACGGCGCGAAGGGCGAGCGCTCCGCCCGTAACGACGCCAAGGAAGGGCGGCACGGGCCCCTGCGCGACGCCAAGGCGCGCCGCGAGGCCAGAAAGGCCGAGGCCGAGGCCCGGGCCAACGCGGCGACCGACGACGCCGAGCCCGACGAGGCGACCCCGCCCGTGGCCAACGTACCGGGGACGGGCGTGCCCACGCCCCCGGCGCCAGTGCCCGGTGCCTCGCCGAACATGCCCGAGGAGATGATGATGGGTTACCCCGGCGACCCGCCGTACATCGACGGCTACAACCCGGAGGAGTCCACGTGCGTAGCGGGCAATTGGTGCGGCACGCAGGCCGATGCCGCGGTCCTCGGCGTGCCCGGCCTCCCCGAGAAGATGGACTGCCCCAGCCGCATCTCCGGCGGCAAGGGCAGCGAGGCGATCACGGCCCACCCCAAGAAGTACGCGGGGCTCTCCGCCGCGCCCAACATGCAAGGTGCGTTCAACGAGCATGGCACCGAGCTCGCGCGCGCCAAGCCCGGAGGCGACGACACGTGCTGCTACCACTGGTTCGAGTACTGTAGTGGCCGTCCGCTGCTGGGTGACCACGGACCGATGGTGGCAACGGTCGAGGCGGCCGCGGCCGCGCGCGAGGGCTGGAACGAGGCCGGGCTGGTGGAGCTCGTCGATCGCGAGCCGCTGCCCCACGCGCTGCGCGAGCGCATCGCCCAGGGCTGGCTCGACGATGCGCTGGCCGAGCATGCCTCGGTCGCCTCCTTCGCTCGCGCGACGCTCGAGCTGATGGCCGTGGGGGCCCCGCCGAGCCTGCTGGCCGCGACCCAGCGCGCCGCGCTCGACGAGATCGAGCACGCACGCCTGTGCTTCTCGCTCGCGAGCCGCTACGGCGAAGCCGCAGTGCAGCCGGGCCCGCTCCCGCTGCCCTCGCCCCGCCCCGCCGGCCTCGCGCAGCTCGCCGCCGACACGTTCGCCGAGGGCTGCGTGGGCGAGACGATCGCCGCGCTCGCGGCCCAGCGCGCGGCCCGAGCCGTGATCGAGCCCGCCGTGCAGGAGCGGCTGCTCGCGCTCGCCGACGATGAAGCCCGGCATGCGGCGCTGGCCTGGTCGACCGTCGCCTGGGCGCTCGACCAAGGCGGCGAAGCGGTCGCGGACCGCCTGCGCGAGGTGGCCGCGGCGCTGCGCTCGAGCCCCGCCCCCGAGCTGCCGGCCGCCGATCCCGAGGCCGCATCCCTGGCCGCCCACGGTCGACTCGACGCCCGCGGCCATGCGCTGGCAGGCGAGCACGCGTGGGCCGAGCTGATCGAGCCGATGCTCGAGCAGCTGCTCGCCGCGTCGGCCCAGGCCTAGGCCTAGGCTTGGGCCCAAGCCTGCCCGCTAGGGCGCGTCGAGCTCGGACAACCAGGCCTCGAGCTCGGCGATCTCCGCCGCCATCCGCGGGCGTCGCGACCGGGGCACGCTCGCATAGGCCTTGCGCGCGGCCTCGGCTGCGGCCCAGGCCAGCACCCGATCACCCGCGTCCCACTGCACGCGCGAGAGCACCAGGCGCCCCGCGGCGAGATCCCAGGGCTCGACGCCCTCGGCGCTCCCGATCGCCAGCCCTCGCTGCACGTGGGCGAGCGCCTGCGAACGTCGACCCAAGCGACGCTCCGCCTCTGCGAGGTGGAACAGCGGCTCCACCAGCTCCACGCGATCGGCTCCCAGCGCCTGCTCGATGGCCAGGACGGCGCGCGTGAGGCTCTGCCTCGCCTCCTCGTCGTGGTCCTGCGCGAGCCGTACTTGGCCCACCAGCGCGTGCATCATCGCAGCCTCGACCGAGTCCACGCCGTGCGCCCGCTCGCGGATCGCGAGCGCCTGCGT
Organism: Nannocystaceae bacterium; assembly: GCA_041600735.1. Lineage (GTDB taxonomy): Bacteria > Myxococcota_A > Polyangia > Nannocystales > Nannocystaceae > Paraliomyxa. Next base: position 61,481 of record JBFIJN010000001.1, on the reverse strand, counting down.
CGCGTGCTCGGCCGCCGCATCGAGTCGCCCCTGCTGGAGCTGCACCGCGGCCAGGTTCGCGAGCGGCTTGGCCACGTCGGGATGACCCGGCCCCAGCACGCGCCGTCGCAGCTCATGAGCGCGTTCGAAGCTGACGATCGCCTCGTCGTCGCGGCCCGCCCGCAGCAGCGCGAGCCCGAGGTTGTTGAGCATCTTGCCCACCTCGGGGTGCTGCGAGCCGAGCGCGGTCTCACGGATCGCCAGCGAGCGTCGGATGTAGTCGAGCGCCACGTCGGGTCGATCGAGCTCGAGGAGCAGCAGCCCGATGTTGTTGAGCACTCCGGCGACCTCGGGATGCTGCGGGCCCCACTCCTTCTCGAGCAGCGGCAGCGCGAGCTGGTAGCGGGCCAGCGCTTCGTCGTGGCGTCGCGCGGCCCACAGCACCGAGCCCTCCGTATCGAGGTAGTCGGCCCACGCCTTGTCGCCGCCCACGCGCTCGGCGGCCACGCGCGCGGCCTCGAGCCAGCGCATGCCGTCGTCGGGGCGCAGCTGCAGCCTCGCGACCACGTACGCGAGCATCGTCACCGCCTCGCGGGCCAGCTCATCGCGCTCGAGCTCCTGCCCCAAGAAGTACGCGCGCTCGAGCGCCCGCTCGGCCTCATCGTGGGCGCCGAGGTAGCGCTGCAGCAGGCCCACCTGGAGCTGAGCCTCGGCCCGGAGCGGCGGGTGGTCGAGGGCATCGGCAGCGAGGGCCACGGGTACGGCGACCTCGAGGCCGGCCCGGTACTGGCCGGCGCGCTCGAGCGCCTTGGCCTGCGCGAGCGCCTCGCGGTGCGCCTCGATGCGGCGCGCGAGCTCGGGATCGGCGGGCGTCTCCCCGAGCACGGCCTCGCTCGCCAGGTCGCACGGATCGCACGGGCTGGCATCGGCCGGCGGGCGCCCCAGCCACAGCACCAGCCCGGCCGCGCTCGCGGTGACCAGCGCGGCGCCCGAGATCCAGGCCACGCGACGCCGGTAGCCCATCGCGCGCTGGAGCTCGACGAGCAGCACCTCCATGCTCGGCCAGCGCATGTAGGGCCGCACCGACAGGCCGCGCACGAGCACGCGCTCGAGCGCCGCCGGAACCCCGCGCCCGCCCGGAGGCTCGCGCAGCTTGCCCTCCATCACGTGCTTGGGCAGCAGATCCCACTGCTGCCGCTCCACGAACGGATGCTCGCCATGCAGCGCCTCGCGGAGCGCCACGCAGAACGCGAACTGATCGCTCTGCGCGGTCGCGGGTCGCCCTTCGTACTGCTCCGGAGACATGTACGCGGGCGTGCCGAGCATCGCCCCGGTGCGGGTGAGCGCGCTCTCCCAGATCTCGTCGTAGCTCGTGTTCACGTCGAGATCGCCGAGCGCTCCGGCCAGCGCCGGGTGCGAGCCCGAAGCCACCGCGTGCGGCCCCGTCCCCGCCGTGTTCGGGCCCGAGGCCAGCGGGTTGCGACCGGTGCGGATCGAGTCCTCCGACGGCACTCCGCTCGGCGCGGCCAGGCCAAAGTCGAACACGCGAACGCGACCGTCGGCGTCGACCAGCACGTTGGAGGGCTTGAAGTCGCGGTGCACCAGGCCGTGGGCGTGGGCCGCCGCGAGCCCACGACCGGCCGCGACGAACGTGTCGACCACGGCCTGCACGGTGCGCGGCGCCGCGGCGATCCAGCGGTGCAGCGGCTCGCCCGGCAGGCGCTCCATCACCAGGAATGCGCGCCCGCCGTGGCTGCCGGTCTCGTAGACCTCGACCACATTGGGATGGGACAGGCGCGCCAGCGCTTGCGCCTCGCGCTGCAGACGAGCTTGACGTCGGCGACCGCCTCGCTCGCGCAGCAGCTTGAGCGCCACCGTGCGATCGAGGCGATCGTCGTAGGCCTCGTAGACCACGCTCATTCCCCCGGACCCGAGCGGTCGCAAGATGCGGAAGCGTCCGATCTGCTCGGGTGCAGGAGGCTCACGCGGCCTCGGCCGCCGTGGAACCGGTGCGTCGGGCTCGGGCGTCTGCTCCGGCCACAGGGTGACCAGCACCTCGGGGCGTCGCCGTGCCTCGCCGTCCGTGGCGTCCCGCGGCGGGCCGTTCGACGGAGGACGACGTTTCACAGCAGAATCATCGCTCGCGCGTCGCGGCTTGTCGAGCCGCGGCGACACCGCCCAACGAGGCATCGGTCGTGGATCCGCGCCTACGAAGATTGCAGCCGCTGCTCCGCGGCGCGATCGCGGGGCCACGCGGCCAGCACCGGCGCGAAGCTCTCGAGCATCAGGGTGCGAATCCGATCACGGGGCAACCCGCCGTCGATCCACGCGAGGCTGAGCGCCTCCGTGGTGCCGACCCAGCCGTAGAGGCGCAGCCCCGCCGTCGTGCTCATGCGGCCCTCCGCGTCGGCGCGATGGCCGGCGTCGAGCAGCGCGAGCACGCGGTGCACGGTCGTCCAGCGCACGCGATCCACGATCGCCTGCGATTGCGAGTCGGCCCCGAGCCCGCCGCGCAGCAAGGCGCGGTAGATTGCGGCGTGGTCGCGCACGAAATCGAGGAAGCGGTCGAGCGCGTCGAGCACCGCATCGAACGGCGACCGCGAGGGGTCGAGCACCACCTGCGCCAGCAGCCGCTCCGCCACGTGCTCGATGGTGGCCAGGTAGAAGCCGCGCTTGCTGCCGAAGTAGTGGAACAGCAAGCCCTTCGAGATCGCACCCTCGCTGGCGATCACATCGGTCGTGAGCGCATCGTAGGCGTGTCGCGAGAACAGCTCCTCGCCGAGCTCGAGGAGCCGGGCGCGCCGCTCGTCGGTCGCCAGTCGCAGACGGGTCACGAGCCGAAGCATCGGCCATCTATTGAACGTTAGTCAATATGTGGCGGTGCCATTTGCGGTCGGTCTCTGCTAAGCAGACCCGTCCGCAATGCAGCACGCCTCGCTCGTCACGGATCTCGCCATCGTGCTGGGTGTCGCCGCGCTAACCGGTCCGGTGTTCCGGGTCCTGCGTCTACCCCCGATCCTCGGCTACTTGCTCGCCGGTCTCATCGTGGGCCCGTACATTCCGGTCCCGCTGTTCGCCGACGGCCCGCGGGTGCGGGAGCTGTCCGAGCTCGGCGTCGTGCTCGTGATGTTCGCGGTCGGCCTCGAGTTCAGCTTGAGGCGCGTGGCCCAGGTGCTGCCGCTCGCGGGCCTCACCGCAGCCGTCCAGATCGGCGGGCTGTTCTGGGCGGGCAACGTGCTGGGCGTTGCGCTCGGACTCGACGCGGTGGGGGCCGTCTTCCTCGGCGCGAGCATTGCGATCTCGAGCACGATGGTGGTCACCAAGGTGTTCGAGCTGCACCAGCCCCCGAGCGACGTGCGCTCGATCGTGCTCGGCGTGCTGGTGCTCCAAGACCTCGTGGCCATCGTGCTCATCGCGGTGGTCACCGCGGTGGCCGCGGGCTCGGGCCTCGCCCCCGCCGCGCTCGCGGGCACCGTCGGCCGCCTCGCCGGCGTGCTGATCGCCGCCGTGGCGCTCGGGCTGTGGGTCGTGCCGCGCCTCGGGCGGCGCATCGCGATGCTGCGCTCGGCGGAGCTCTCGACGGTGTTCGCGGTGGGCCTGTGCCTGGCGCTCGCGGCCCTGATGGAGCACCTGGGCTACTCCCCCGCCCTCGGCGCGTTTCTGGCCGGCATGCTGCTCGCCGAGGCGGGGCTGCGGCGCCGCTTCGAGCCGCTCGTGGCTCCGCTGCGCGATGTGTTCGCCGCGGTGTTCTTCGTGTCCGTGGGCATGACCGTCGACCCGTTCCTCGCCGGGCAGCACCTGGGCGCGGCGGTGCTCGTGGCGATGTGCGTGGTCGTATTGCAGCTGCTGACCGTGACCGGTGCCGGACTGCTGAGCGGCGTCGTGCTGCGACGCTCGGGGTACGCCGGGCTCGCGCTCGGACAGATCGGCGAGTTCGGCTTCATCATCATGGGCATCGGCGTGAGCGCGGGCGTGGTGCCGCCGTTCATGTTCACCGTGGTGGTGGCCGCCGCCGTGATCACGGCCTTCACCACCTCGGTCTTGCTCCCCGCGGCCCCGCGCTTGCTCGCGGCGGTAGAGCACCGCCTGCCCCGGCGGCTGCGCGCCAACCTCAGCCTCTACGCGGCCTGGGTCGACGCGCTGCGCGAGGGCGGCGGCGCAACATCGCCGCTGCGCCGCAAGATCCGGCACCGGCTCACCGTGCTGGCGCTCGACGCCGCCGCCGTGGCGGCGCTCGTGATCGCGGCCTCGCTCGGCCTCCAGGCGGGCACCTCGTGGGTCGCGTCCGTCACCGGGCTCTCGATCTCGCTCACCCGCTGGCTGCTGGTGGCCGCGGTCGCCGTGGTCGTGTTCCCGTTCGCGCGCGGCCTCTTGCGCGCGGCGACGAACCTCGGCGCGCTGCTCGGGCTGGCCGTGTTCCCCAAGGCGCTCACCGACCGGGCCGACCTCACCACCACCTCGCGACGCGCCATGAGCTTCGGGCTGCAGCTCGCCGCGCTGCTGGCCGCGGGCCTCGCCGTGGCCGCGCTCACCCAGCCGTTCGTGCCCCCAGGCCTCGGGCTGGTCGTGCTCGGCGCGGCGCTGTTACCCAGCGTGCTGTCGCTGCGCCGCAGCGGCGGGCCCCTGGGCGAGCACGTGCACTCGGCCACGCTGGCGCTGGTCGAGATCTTGCGGCGCGGGGAGCTCGAGGAGGAGGTCGAGCCCCTCATCGAAGAGCTCCTGCACGGCCTTGGCGACGCGACCCCGATCCGTCTGCGCGATGGTGCACCGGCGGTGGGGCGCACGCTGGCGGAGCTCGACCTTCGCGCGGCGACCGGGGCCACCGTACTCGCCATCGCCAGCCCGCGCCGCGACGTCGCGGCGCCGACCGGTCGCGAGGTGCTCCACGACGACGACGTGCTGGCGGTGGCCGGGCCGCAGGAGGCCGTGGCCCAGGCTCGTGCACTGCTGCTCGGCGAGCCGTTCACCTCCGCGCCCGACGAGTCGCTCGAGGTCAGCAGCGTCTCGCGCGAGCGCTAGCGAGCGCTAGAGACCACGGGCCCGCAGCGCCAACCACAGGGTCTGGGCGATCCGCCCCAGCGAGTAGGCGACGAGCACCACCGGCAGCCCGACCCACTGCGCTCGCTCCACCCCCACCATCATCACGCTCACGCACACCACGGCGAACACGATCACCGCCTCCGTGATCGCCCGGGTGCGACGCGCGTTGACCAAGAGGCCCTGGTACCAGCTCTGTGCGACGCGGGTGGCGGGGATCGGCAGCGCGATCCACAGCGTGGCCGCCCCCATCGCGGCGAGCGGAGCCGACAGGCCCGCCACGCCCGAGAACCACGCGTGAGCCACCGGATGGAGCGCGAGCAGCCCGAGCGCGAGCGTGGTGCCGAGCCCCAGCCCCACCGCGAAGCGACGCAGGGGCGCACGTGCTCCGGGCTCGTCGACCAGCGCCACCACCACCTCGTGGAACGCGAGCCCCAGCGCCTGCAGCACGAACACGACCGCGTTGGCCATCGGCCACACGGCGAGCGAGGGCAGCGGGTCGGGCATGCGCGACACCGCGGCGGTGCCGACCGGGAGGATCACCAGCGTGACCAGCGGCGTCATCGCGAGCGGCAGATAGAAGCGCCAGAACACGCGCCCGCGCAGCGGCGGGCGATCCGGGCTGGTGAGCGGCAGCGCCCGCCGCACCCGCTGGACCCGCAGCGCAGCAAAGGCCGCCTCGGCGAGCACGCCGCACGAGAGCGCCATCGCCCCCACGACCACGCCGGGCCCGCGCCCCACCGCGAGGCCCACCCCGAGCACCGTGCAGGCGGTGAGCAGCCGCAGCCCCGTGCCCCAGCCCACCACGCGCGAGTGGCCGTGGCGGATCAGCACGCCTTGATGGAAGCGGCGCGAGGCGATCGCCCAGCTCCACGGCAGCAGCAGCAGCAGCCCCATGCGCGCGGGCTCGCGCACCGGCTCCGGCAGCTGCAGCACGTGCTCGGCCAGCCACGAGAACAGCGGCGTGGCCACGATCAGCAGGTGCACCAGCGTGAGCGCGGCCCCGAGCCCGTGGGCCACCCGCGAGAGCGAGCGGTACGCGGCCTGGTCGCGCGACAGCTCGGTCGACGCGGCCAGCAGCATGATCACCGGCGCCTCCACCACCAGCGCGACCGGAAACGCAAAGCTCCCCCACGCGGCCAGCTGCACCGCCGGCTCCGGCAGCCGGGCCACCGCCGCGCCCACCAGCGGCTGCTCGATCCCCATCATCGCCCACGACAGCGCGAGCGGCCACCACATCGTGGCCACGCGCCGCAGCTGCAGGGCGACCGGGGGTGCGGCGAGGACTGCGGCAGGCGGGCTGCGATCTTCGAGTGCCAAGACGACGCGCCCGAGCCTACCGTGGGAGCTGCACGAGGAAGTGGTAGATGCGGAGTCTGCCTCCCGCGGGGCGGGCGTGCCCAGTCACGAGCGCGGGATGGCACGGGGAAGCGGCGGCGTCTTGCCACACGAGGTCCGCCCCCCGGGGAATACACTCCTCGAGATACACGTCGCGCAGCGGTCGCTCGTGCCGGTCTATCATGACGACGCACGCAAACGCGTCCCCGGGAACGACATAGTCGAGCAGTTGGTCGACGACGGTCTTGTGCTTGCGCCCCCAGATCTTGAGCTCGATGCACATGCGCTGGTCGAGTCCGCTTGCGGGTCGGACCTTGAGGTCGACACGACCTCGCACCGAAGACAATGGCTCGGGCTCGACGAACAGATCGTGCTGGCGTAGCGCGTGCAACAGCCCCAGCTGAAAGCTCTGCTCCAGCGCCAAGCCGGCGTTGCCGGGCTCCGCCGTCGTGCGCAGGAACGGCGCCGGATGCTCGACCACGCTGCGTGCCCAGCGAGCAACTCGCTCGACCACGAAGCGCTCGAAGTCGCTTGCATCGGGTAGAGCGCCCGCGGGTACGCTCGCTCGTGCGGCGACGGCAGACGTTGGGATCGACGAGGGATGAGATCGGGTGACCCACGCGCAGAAGAGCGAGGAACGTGCGAGGAGCCGGCCGTCCTCGACTCGGGCGATGCCCGTGGACTCCAGGATCTCGACGACGCCATCCGGGCCATTGCCGAGGTGCGCGGCCCATTGCTCTCGCTCGAGCGGGTACCGCATGCCCAGGAGCGTCCGATAGGCCTGCTGCCCGCTCGGCGTGAGGTTGTCCCACCAGATGGGAAAGAGCCGTGGCTCGAGAATCTCCGTCACCACCCCTTCCAGGGCCGCGGGCAGCTCGTCGATGACGACGCTCGCGGCAGCTCCCGCTCTGTCGATGGAGCGCTCCATGATGGCCTGCAGCACGAAGGGATGCCCCCCCGTTTGGTCCCACAAGAGCTCGACGACGTCCGCCGGGAGTCCCAAGCCCAACGGGCGGTTTACCAGCATCGATGTCTCCTCCAGCGAGAGGCCCGCGAGGCGGAGCCAGCGAGCCGTGCGAAGGAACGGCGAGACGTCGCTGGTCAGCAGCTCTCTCAGCCGGCTGCCGCCAAACACCACCACCGCCAAGCCTCCGCCCAGCTTTTCGTAGGCGATCCGCAGGTTCTCCAGCAAGTCACGGCCACCCTCGGAGCCGATGAGCCCATCGATCTCGTCGAGCAGGAGCACCACTCGGCGGCCCCGCTGAGCGCGGACGGCGTGCATCAGCGTGTCCACGAAGGCACGAGGATCGATCGACGCATCGAGACATCGCTCGAGCTGCTGAACGAAGGCACCGGGCTCTCGCTCGACCCGGTCGATCACCTCGACGACCAGGTGATCATCGGCTGCGAGGGCCTGACGAAGCTGGCCTGCGAGCGCGGTCTTGCCCATTCCGCGGCCTCCCATGACGGCCGCCAGTGCGTTGCGCCCCGCACGAATGGACGTTCGCAGCTCGTTGAGCTCGCGCTCGCGTCCGACGAATGGCCCACCGCCCGGAACATCGTGGCGATAGGGATTGGCGGGTTCATCCATCGGCCACCAGCGGTAGCCCCACGTAGCTGTGCTCGATCCACGCTCCGAAAGCGGCAATGCGGAACACCTGCTGCTCCCCCGCGGGGGCGAGGATCCCGAGGCGGCGCAGGAGGTCGACCGTCTGCGGCGCCATCTCTGCGAGACCCACTTCGCTCGCGCGAGCCAGCACGGCCGGCGCATGCCCGTCCAAGTCCCCCAGCGCGGCGCAGATCTCCTGCATCGTATTGTCGACGGTCCGGCGAAACTGCTCGCGCAGGCCGAGGGCGAGCGTCGCATCGACGAGCTTGCGGCCCGGCTGTCGGTCCGCGACGGGAACCGCCGCATCGATCACCCGGCCAAACTCGCGCGCCAGATAGGGGTGCCCCCCCGTCTCGGACCACATCACGTCGAGGGCGCTCGAATCGAGCTCGAGGGCGAGCCTCCGGCCAATCCTTCGCATCAGTCGATTCATGTCGCTGCGATGGAGGCCCGCGAGGTAGACATCGACCAAGAAGCCGAACAGTGGGTTCTGCCGGCCATCGTAGCGCGGCTGCGCCGCGCATCGACGATCCAGGCCTGCGACGAGGAAGTTGAACGCTCCGGTGTGTTGCTGCACCAGACCACGGATGAAGTCGAGGAAATCCAGGCCATCGTCCACCGGCATGCGACCGGCACCTAGGAGGCGCTCGTATTCGTCGATCAGCAACAACACGATCGGCCGAGCGGGCTGGTCACGAGCCCAGCCGATCAGGCCCTTGAAGACCAACGCAACGCGCTCACGCAGCGCTCGACCCTCGAGGGGGTCGGCCTCCTGGGCACCCCGAAGGCCGATGGAGCCCGGCTCGATACGGAGGGCAGCGATCGCCTCGAGCGTCGACTCCAGCACGAGCCTCAGGATTCCATCGACGTTGGTCTCGCCAAAGCTCACCGCCAGCATGTCGACGTGGATGGGCACGGCATGAACGACCGCCTCGTCGCCCGTCGCGTCGTGCAGCAGCTGATCGCGTAGACCGAGCAGCATCGAGGTCTTCCCGATCTTCCGCAGGCCGAAGAGCCCGACGGGCCGTCCATCGAGGAGCCGGCCGCGGAGCGAGCGAAGCTCCTGTTCGCGGCCCACGAAGTCCCAGCCAGTGACGGGTCGGCCCGAAGCAAAGAGGTCCGACTGGGCGATGTCTTCGCCCAGGACGCGGCCGAACCATCGCTCGGGATCGCCGGCCGCGAGCACCTCGTCGAAGGTCAGCATGATGTAGAGGCGACCCGTGTTGACGACCGCCTGCGACAGCTGACGCCGCGCGTTGTGATCCGGGGAGACGTGGAGCACGACTCCGCGATCGAGCCGGTGGTCACGAGCCAGGGCCCTCTCGGCGGCATTGACGTTGCGAGCTTGGGTCCGCGACCAGGGAGAGAGCACGAGCAGGAGCTCGGGGGCGAGGTCGAAGCGCTCGCGAAGTGCCACCGGTGGCTCTACATACAGCAACCATGTGCGCTTGCCAGAGGGCGAGCGCGCGCCATCCGGCTCCGTTCGTTGGAGGCGCAGACCGGCTCGCCGCAGCTTGTCGAGCAGCAGCGCGGCCTCGGGAATCTCACGGCCGAGCTCCGCGGTGCACTCCTCGAGCGCGCGTTGCTTGGCGGCCTCCATCCGCCAACCAAGCTAACACATCCCTCTCTAGGCGAACGGCCCCAGCGTGCGAGCCAGGCCGGGGACCGCCGCGCTCACGTGCGACTTGGCGCCGCCGCGCAGGCGCTCGTAGGTCTTCTGCAGCGTCTTGTTCTTCGCGTTGCCGGCCTTGCGATCGGTGACGCTCAGCAGCGCGTCGGCGGCTTGGTCTTGGTGACCAACGAGGTAGTCCGAGAACACCTTGCCCGAGCCCTCACCGGCGTCGCTCGCTCCGCTCTGCTCGTACATGGGCTGCAGCGCCGCGGCGAACTCGGGCAGCAGCTTGGTGACCGCTTCTTGGATCATGCCGGGCTTGAGCGTCTTGACGACCTTGTAGCCGGTCTTGACGGCGACGCCCGACAGCCCCGACTTGGAGGCGACCTCGGACTCGATGAGCTGCAAGCAGCCTTCGATGACCTGCGCGTGGACAGCGGGGGCGGTGATCTTCTCGACGAGAGTTGCCATGGCTTTGCGGTGGAACCTGGGTTTTTCGGCCATTTGGCGGCTCCAAGCAAGCGCCGCGGCCAGGGTCGCCGTGGACACCGCCGGGTCTGGCCTGCGATCATGCGCGCCATGCTGGACCCGCGTGCCCCCGCCAAGTCGACGGTCGCGAGTGGTGCGCCACGTGCGCTCGGTGCGCTGGTGCTCGCGCTCGCGCTCGCCTGCACGCAGGAGCGCCCCGTCCAAGCGCGACCCCGCGGCGCGCCGCCCACGGGCGCCAGCGATTCCACGGAGCCCAACGCCGCCATGTCCGATCCCCGCAGCCCCGAGGGCGCGCTCCCGATCGAGGAAGTCGCCAAGTATCCCCTGCCCGGCACCGCGATCGCGGGCGCGTTTCAGTTCAGCCCCGATGGGGCCTGGCTCACGTCGCTCGACAGCCCCGATCGCAGCCTCGTGCGCCAGCTCTACGTGGAGCCCGTCGACGGCAGCGCGCCGCGCCGCGTGATGTTCGAACCGCCCGAGGGCGGGGCCACCGAGGCCAACCTCTCGCCCGAGGAGAAGCTGCAGCGCGAGCGCAAGCGCGAGCGCGCGCTCGGGGTCACGCACTACGCCTGGGCCAAGGACGCGAGCCGCGTGCTGGTGCCGCTGCTCGGCGACCTCTGGGTGCAGGACGGCCCCGAGGGCACGCCCCGCAAGGTCGTCGACGTCGAGGGCAGCCCCGCGCTCGATCCGCTGCTCTCGCGCGACGGCAAGCACCTGGCGTGGGTCCGAGACGCCGAGCTCTACACGGTGGAGGTCGACGGCGACGGCGCCCCGCGCCAGCTCACCCGCGGGGCTCGCGGCACCGGCAAGACCCACGGCCTGGCCGAGTACATCGCCCAGGAGGAGATGGGGCGCTACCGCGGGTTCTGGTGGTCGCACGACGCCGAGCACCTCGCGTTCACCGAGGTCGACGAGACGCACATCCCGATCTATCGGATCCAGCACCAAGGCCGGGCCGACGCGCACTCGCACGAGGATCACGGCTATCCGTTCGCAGGCGAGCCCAACGCCAAGGTGCGCCTGGGCGTGGTGCCGCGCGCGGGCGGAGCCACCGTGTGGATGGATCTCGGCCTCGATGGCCTCGAGGTCGGCGACGACTTCTACCTCGCGCGCGTGCACTGGCTGCCCGACGGCGGGCTCCTGGCCCAGCTCGAGAACCGCGAGCAGACCCGCCTGGATCTCGTGCGCTTCGATCTCCGCAGCGGCAAGCGCACGCTGCTGCTGTCCGAGCGCAGCGACGTGTGGATCAACCTCCACGACGAGTTCCATGCGCTCACCGGCGACGCGGCGACGCTCGGCGAGGAGCTCGTGGGCGGGTTCCTGTGGGCCTCGGAGCAGACGGGCTTTCGCCACCTCGCCGTGCACGACCGCAGCGGCAAGCAGCTGCGCGTGCTGACCTCCGGCGAGTGGATGGTCGACGACGTGGTCGGCGTCGACGAGGCCGGCGGCTTCGTCTACTTCACCGGCACCAAGGACGGGCCCACCGAGCAGCAGCTCTACCGCGTGCCGCTCGCGGGCGGCGAGATCGTGCGGCTCACGTCCGAGCCCGGTGTGCACGGGATCGCGATGAGCCACGACTGCCAGTGGTTCGTGGACACGCACAGCGATCTCGAGAGCCCGCCGAGCTCCACGCTGCGGCGCGCCGCCGACGGCACGCGGGTGCGCGAGCTACCGTTCGAGCCCGATCCGCGGGTGGCGGCGCTCGGGCTGCGAGCGCCCCGCCTGGTCACGCTCCGCTCGCGCGATGGCGTGGAGCTCCACGGGGCGATCTATGCCCCGCCCGAGCGCAGCGGCGGGCCGCGGCCACCGTGGCCCGCGATCGTGAGCGTCTACGGCGGGCCCCATGCGCAGCGGGTGACCCGCAGCTGGGGCATGACGAGCGACATGCGCGCGCAGTACCTCGCCGACCTCGGCTTCCTCGTGTTCAAGCTCGACAACCGCGGCTCGGCCCGCCGCGGGCTCGCGTTCGAGGGCGCCATCAAGCACGACATGGGCAACCTCGAGGTCCAGGATCAAGTCGACGGCGTGAGCTGGCTCGTCGAGCAGGGCCTCGCCGATCCCAAGCGCGTGGGCATCTACGGCTGGAGCTACGGCGGGTACATGGCCGCCATGGCGCTGGCCCGTGCCCCCGACACGTTCAAGGCCGCCGTCGCGGGCGCCCCGGTGTCGAGCTGGGACGGCTACGACACCCACTACACCGAGCGCTACATGGGCACGCCCCAGAGCAACCCCAAGGGCTACGAGAGCAGCAGCGTGCTCTCCCACGTGGGCGAGATCCGCGGCGAGCTGCTGGTGGTCCACGGGCTCATCGACGAGAACGTCCACTTTCGCCACGCCGCGCGGCTCATCGACGCGCTCGTGAAGGCGCGCAAGCCCCACGAGCTGATGCTGTTCCCCGACGAGCGCCACATGCCGCGCTCCGAGGCCGATCGCGTGTACATGGAAGAGCGCATGCGGGACTTCTTCTTGGAGCAGCTGGGGCCGGCGGCCCTCGTGAAGGGGTGAAGTACGTCCTCAAGACCTCGGCGCCCGCGCGGCTGCCGTTTCGCCCCGAGACCGATCTCAACCCGCAGCAGCGCGCGGTGGTGGAGGCCCCGTCGGGCGTGCTGTTGGTGATCGCGGGGGCCGGCACCGGCAAGACCCGCACGCTCACCTACCGCGTGGCGCGGCTCGTGGCCGGCGGGTGCCCGCCCGAGCGGATCCTGCTGTGCACGTTCACCAACCGCGCCGCGCGCGAGATGGTCGCCCGCGTCGAGGCGCTCTTGCAGCTCGACATGCGCCGCTGCTTCGCCGGCACGTTCCACCACATCGGCAACCGCCTGCTGCGCCAGCACGCCGACGCGCTCGGACTCGCCTCCGATTTCGGGATCCTCGACCCCGAGGACGCGCGCACCCTGCTCGCCTCGGTGATCGCCGAGCTCGGGCTCGAGAAGCTGACCGCCAAGCGCTTCCCTCCGCCCAAGCAGCTGATGGGCATCGCCGGCCTCGCCCGCGGCACCCGTCAGCCCGTGGCCGACGTGCTCGCCGCCAAGCTGCCGCGCATGCTCGATCAGGTGCCCACCATCGAGGACGTGCTGCGGCGCTACGACGAGCGCAAGCGCAGCATGAACCTGTGCGACTTCGACGATCTGCTCGGGCGCTGGCACGAGCTGCTCTCGCGACCCGAGCACGCGACCATCGCCCACGAGCTGCAGCTCGGCTTCGACCACGTGCTCGTCGACGAGTACCAAGACATCAACGCGCTGCAGGGTGCGCTGTGCGATGGCATGGCCGCGCGCAGCGGCAGCCTCACCGCCGTCGGCGACGATGCCCAGTCGATCTACGGGTTTCGCGGGGCCGACTTCGAGCAGATCGTGGGCTTCACCAAGCGGCACCCCGACGCCAGCATCTTGAAGCTCACCATCAACTATCGCTCCACCCCCGAGATCCTGGCGCTGGCCAACCGCTGCATCGCGCACAATCGGCGGCAGCACGCCAAGGAGCTCGTCGCGGTCAAGCAGCCCGGCATGGTGCCCGCGCTGATCCCCCTGCGCGACGTGTACCAGCAGGCCGAGCTCGTGGCCCAGCGCGTGCTCGAGCTGCACCACGAGCAGTCGCTGCCGCTGCGCAAGATGGCCGTGCTCTACCGCAACCACGGCCACAGTCTCGAGCTCCAGGTCGAGCTCTCGCGCCGACAGATCCCGTTCCGCATCCGTAGCGGGGTCAAGTTCTTCGAGCAGGCCCACGTCAAGGACGTGGTCGCGTACCTGCGCGCGCGGCAGAACCCCCGCGACTCGCTCTCGTGGGTGCGGCTGCTGCGACAGTGGCCGGGCGTGGGGGCGCAGACCGCCGAGCGCATCGCCGCGCGGCTCGCCGGGCTGCCGGGCACCGAGCCCAGCAATGGCTCGCTCGTGGTCGCGGGTCCGGTCGAGGTGCTCGACCAGGCCGCCGCCCAGAGCCGCGGCCGCGGCCGCGATGCGCTCACCAAGCTCGCGCGCCTGTGGGCGCAGCTCGAGGCCGGCGCGCTCGCGCTCCCCGGTGATGCGCTGCGCCGCATCGTCGAGGCCCACTACGCCGAGTACGCCGATCGCACGTTCAGCAACGGCCCCACGCGCCGCGAGGACCTCGAGCACCTGGCCGGCTACGCCGATCGCTACCCCAGCGCCCAGGCCTTCCTCGACGAGGTCGCGCTGATCCAAGGCGTAGCCGCCGAGAACGTCGTCGCGGGCGCCGAGTCCGAGGACGTGCTCGTGCTCTCCACCATCCACCAGGCCAAGGGCCTCGAGTGGCCGATCTGCTTCGTGCTGTGGCTCGCCGACGGCCGCTTCCCCTCGGCCCAGGCGCTGCGCAGCGACGACGAGATCGAAGAGGAGCGGCGCCTGTTCTACGTGGCGGCAACCCGCGCCGCCGACGAGCTGTACCTGCTCTACCCCACCCTCGAGGAGGCGCGCGACGGCCCGATGAAGCTGCTGCGCCCCAGTCGATTCCTGCGCGAGGTCGACGAGATGCCGCCCGTGTTCGAGCGCTGGCAGATCGAGGAGACGCCCCAGGACGATCCGAGCGCGGCGGGCTAGCGCTCCGTGGTCCCGCGCAGCCGCGCGACCTCTTGCCCGAGGATCCGCTGCAGCGTCGCCACCGCGCACCCGTAGGTCGCGTCCATGCCGAAGTAGCTGAGGCTCTTCGACAGCAAGCTCTGGCGCCGCGAGTACGGGGTATCCGAGGCGTAGTGCAGCAGCCCGAAGTCGAACGGCAGCAGGTTCGACAGGTGCACGACCTCGTCGGTGGGGTGTCGCTTGGGGTAGACCATCTCGTAGATCGCCGAGAGATACGGCCCGGCCTCCATCTCCACGACCGTGTAGCCCTCGCGATAGAACACGTGCATGTACTCGCGGTTCTGCAGGAACGAGCCGCGCACCGACAGCGCCTTTTGGTTGTCGAGCACGGTGCCGTAGCGCACCAGCGGCGCCAGATCGGCGGCGACGAAGCAGTTGCGGAACAGGTAGGTGTTCTGCGAGTGCTCGTCGTAGGCCGCGGTCGACAGCATGATGTCACCCACGCGCCCGTTGAGGGTGGCGGCCTTGCCCACCACGTAGATCCCGCGGATCTCGCCCACGCCCTGCGCGAGCTGGGTGAGGTGGTGATACGCCGCCATCCCCAGCGGATAGTCGATGTTGATGATGACCGCGTCGCTCTGCGCCAGCAGCTCGAGCCCCTCCACGCGCACTCGCGGATCGAGGCGATCGGGCTTGAGCTTGCCCAGCTCGAACAGCTGCGCGGCCACGTCGAGGTGACCCGGCGAGCTCAGCGTGGAGATCCCACACTCCGCGTCCGAGGCCTGCACCTCGGCCATGCGCTCGAGCGCGCGCTCCGGGTCGGCGCTCATGTACTGGCGCAGCAGGTAGTAGCCGAGGTTGTTGAGCTCCGCCTCGTCGCCCTCGCGCTCGGCCTGCTCGACGCGCTCGGCCAGCCCCTCGACGTCGCGCTCGCGCGTGAACGCCAGGATCTTGTCGAGGTGCGTGCGCGCGTAGCCGCCCATCAGGTTGCAGAACGCGTGGGTATTGGACGACACGAAGTACACCGGCCGGGCCAGCGTCACCGGTGCCGTCATCGCTGGCGCCGACACGATCACCGATCCCGTCGCAGCGCCCGTCGAGGCGGTGGCCTCTCCGCCCTCGCGGTACGAGGCCTCGATGCTCGCCCACCAGCGCTGGGTCGCGCGGCGATACTCGAGCAACGTGCCGGCCAGCAGCCGCAGCCGCAGGTCCCGGGGACCGCGGGCGATCGCCTCCAGCCCCTCGCGCACGCTGGACCCGAGCGCCTTGCGCAGCGACCCCACGTCGTGGAGCGTGAGCCCCAGCGTGTGCTCGAGCTCGCGATCGAGGGCGTCGGAATCCGGCAGCGCGTCGCCCTGCAGCAGCCGCCGCCCGAGATCGCTCGGCGCGAGCCGGGCGTGCATCTTGTTCCACTCGATCTGGTAGGCGGTCACGATCGGCACGAGATCGTCGATGTCCGACGCGCTCGTCACGAACACCGCGAGCACCTCGCCCTCGTCCCAGCGGTGCGGCCGGCGACGCCCGCGAGTGGTCACCGCCGTCCAGCCGCGCACCGGCAGCCCCGCCCGCTCGAACTGCTCGACCGATTGCCCCGCCACCAGCCGTCGCGCGTGCAGCATGCAGGCCGGCAAGCGAGCGGCGCTGTAGCCGAAAGCGGCCACGTCGGGCATCTCCTCGCGTGCCCCGGTGTGCAGGCTCGAGTCGCTGTAGGCGTGGGCCTCTTCGAACGATCGCACGCGTACCTCGCCCGAGCTGCGCAGGAGCGAGTAGTACGTCCGGATGTAGAGATCGATGGCGTTGGACGTGCTGCGGGGTGGCTGGCGATCCACGGCCGGGAGGATAGGTCGCGCCTCGAGGCCCGACCAGCGCCCTCGATCCACGGTAGCGCACACGACGCAGAGCGCCGCTCCGGGACGGAATCGGTGGCGGCCCGCGGGTGAGGTCGCTATCGTGACCCTCATGGATTCACGGCGCGAGGTGTTGGCGTCCATGGCCGCGTGGGTCTGGATTGCTGCGGGCGGGTGCACCACCGGCGTCAACGACAACGGGTTCACCGGGACGTTCACCGGCACGCCCAACACCTCCGAGCCCCCGGGCGTGACCACCTTCGAGGAGACCGAAGGCCCGGGGGACTCGGTCGGATCCAACGGCACCGCCGAGGGCGACTCCGCCGACGAGACCGCGAGCGACTCCACCGGCCCCACCCCCGGCACCACCACGAACGGCGACGCGTGCAACCCTCCGTGCGCCGCCGCCGAGATGTGCGTGGCGGGGGCGTGCGTGCCGGTCGACGATTCCACCACGGGCCCTCCCGCGTGCAACGACGTGCCCGGCAACTACGGCGACTGTCTCGGCCCTGGCAACGCGGTCGACACATCGGGCTGCGGCGGGGCCAACAACTGCATCACCGCAGGCAACCCCGTCATCGCGGGGGTCTGCTCGGTCACGCCGTGCACCGACACCTGCGATTGCCCCAGCGCTCCCGCCGGCGGCAACGCTCCCGTCGCGTGTGATGCGATCACCGGAGGCGCCGCAAACTTCTGCTTCCTCGACTGCTCCGCCGGCCAGAGCTGCCCCAACGGGATGACCTGCTTCGGCGACCTCGCCTGCGTGTGGCCCGGTGATGGGGCCAACGGCGTGCCCTACGGGGACTGCCTCAACGGCGGCCCGTCCACCTGCGGCCTCGACGGCGTGTGCTTGAACGACAACGTGATGGCCCCGACCGTCGGCGTCTGCACCCAAGATTGCGCGGTGGTGGGCAACTGCCCCGCCTCGCCCGGGGGCACCGCACCGGTGACCTGCCAAGACGTCACGGGCGATGGCGCCAACGAGTGCGTCCTCGATTGCTCGTTCGGCGGCAGCTGCCCCGCGGGCATGGCCTGCTTCTCGGGCTTCCTCTGCATGTGGAACTAGCGCTCGCCAGCGTCCTGTGGGCGCTCGCGCGGGCGGCCCCCGAGGTCGACGTGCCACCGCCGCCGTTGCCGGCCGACTATCGCTTGGTGGTGCGAGCTCCCCCCGAGTGCCCCGACGCAGACTCGATCCGTCGCCAGGTACGGACGCTGCTGAGCGGTCCGCCGCTGGGCGAGGGGGTCATGGACGTCGAAGCGATCATCGAGCTGCGCGAGCCCGGCTATGCGCTCACGCTGACGACCTCGTTCGCCGGCGCGCAGGGCCAGCGCGCGCTCGCGGCGGAGCGCTGCAGCGAGCTCGCCGACGCGATCGCGATCGTGGTGGCCGTGGCGCTCGAGCCGGGGGTCGAGCCGGTCGTGATCCAAGACGCCCCCGCGATCGCACCGCCCCGCGAGCCCGACCCGCCCGAGCCCGACCCGCCCGACCCCGAGGTCGTGGCCCAACCCGAGCCCGAGCCCGAGCCCGAGCCCGAGCCCGCGCCCGAGCGAGCGCAGCCGCGTCCGTTCTTGCGCCTGGGCCTCGGGCCCGAGCACGGAGCCCTCCCCCGCGTCACCGCGGGGCTGCACGCCGCCGCGGGTGTGGTCTGGCCGCACGTGCGGCTCGAGCTGCGAGCCATCTATCTCGCGCCGCAGCGGCACGCGGGGCCAGCCCCGCTGGTGGCCCTCTACCAACAAGGGGCGGTCGGCGCTGCGGCCTGCGCCCGCGCCTGGCTGCTGCGCACCGAGGTGCCACTATGCGGCGGCGTCGAAGCGGGGGCCCTGCGCATCGACAGTCGCGGCCTCTCCCCCTCCCAGACCCTCCACGGCGGTTGGTTCGGCCCCTTGCTAAGTGCGGGATTCGCGCGACACGGACCGCGTTGGGGCGGATGGATCTCCGCCGACGCGGTGCTCCGCGCGGTTGGGGCTCGCATCCTGGTGGACGACCGCGCCGCATTCAGCTCCGGCCTGGTCTCGCTACGACTGGTGGCCGGCGTGGAAATCTTTCTGCAATAGATCGCCGCGGGTGCGGACAATGGGACGATCGTGCACGTGAGCTCCTCGATCGGCGACGACCCCCTGAGCGACTTCCGCGCGCTCTACCGTCGCCACCACGGCATGATCTGGCACGCGCTGCACCGCTTCGGCGTGAGCCCTTCGCTCGTCGACGACGCGCTCCAGGACACCTTCGTCGTGGCCTACCGGCGGCGGGCCGCGTTCGACGGCGGCTCGCAGCGGGCGTGGCTCTACGGGATCGCGCGACGCGTGGCCAGCAACTACCGACGCGCGGCCGAGCGTCGCGATCGCCGTGGGCGCGCCGCAGCCCCGCCCGCCCATCGCCCCAGCGACGCGCTGCCGCAGGCCCACGAGGCTCTGCGCGTGCTCGAGCGCTTCGTCGAGGGCCTGCGTCCCGGCGACCGCGAGCTGTTCCTGCTCTCGGAGCTCGAGGGCATGACCGGCCCCGAGATCTCCGACGCGCTCGGCAAGAACCTCCACACCACCTACAGCCGCATCCGCAAGCTGCGACAGGGCTTTGCCGCCGAGGTGGCCGACCCGCGCGTGCTCGCCCGCGCCCGCGACGAGCGACCGCGAGCCACCGCGCGCGCCTGGGCGGTTCTACTGCCCTCGCTGCGCGACGCGGGCGGAGCGGCACGCTGGCTCCCCACGCTCTCGGCCCCGGCGTGGGCGAGCGCGGGCGCGAGCGTGGCCGGGGTGCTGGTGCTCGCGGTGCTCGCGGGGCGACCACCCGACGGACCCGCGCGTGCGAGCGTGGCCTCCGGCTCGCCCGCCGCCCCCACGATCGCCGCGTCCATCGAGTCGTCCGGTGACGAGCTGCAGATCACCGCGGCGCCCGCGATCGAGGCCGCGCTCGCCAGCGCGGTCGGCCATCCCAGCGAGCGGCCGGAGGCTCGCCCGGCCCCGATCATCGCCAGCGCCACGACTCGAGCCCCGCGGGCGCGCTCCTCCCCGCCCCGTGCCGATCCCTCCACCACCCTCGCGGAGGAGAACGAGCTGCTGCGCCGCGCTTCGCAGGCGCTGCAGGCCGGGCGCGCCGAGGCTGCGCTCGCGCTGACCGACGACCACGCCCAGCGCTACCCCCACAGCGCGCTGGCCGATCTCCGCGCCGCGCTGCGCATCGAGTCGCTGTGCGCGGTGGGGCGCACGAGCCAAGCACGAGACGAGGCCGCGACGTTCCTCGCCCGCCCGACGGGCTCGCCGGTCCGCGATCGCATTCGCCGAGCATGCGCTTCACAGAACTCCACGGCCGCGGACAACCAGGGGGCGTGATGCAACGAACCGCCTGTGCCTTGCTCGCCCTCCCCCTCACCGGGTGCCTCGTCGACCACGAATTCTCCGACTTCGAGACCGACTCCGACGCCAGCGCCAGCGCGACCTCGGCCACATCCGGCCAAGAGACCGAGGGCGCCACGCAGGGCAGCGCGGATGGCCCGGGCCAGACCTCCAACGCCAGCGCGGGCGACGACGGCGACTGGCCGCCCAACGCCGGCTTCGACCCGGTGCCGGACATCGGCGACGGCACACTCTCCGATGCGATGATCGTCGTCGCCGAGCTCCCCCAAGGTCGCATGTACCTCTCGTTCTACGCCGAGCGCCCCGGCTACGGGATCGTGGGCAGCTTCGCCAATGCCGTCGCCAATCCCGAGGGCGTGCCCCCGCTATGGATCCCCGATACCCCCAGCTACGACATCGGCTACAACGGCGTCGAACAGAACGAGTTCGGGGTGATCCTCAACGACTTCACGCTCGCCGACACCACTCCCCTCGGTCCGATCGTCGTCGATCTCGTGTTCAAGCTGCGGCTCTACAGCGACAACCTGATGTGCGGCACCGTCGACATCGACCTGCCGGGGAGCGACCGCATCGACGACGCGCCCGTGGTGGTGTGGCAGGTCGAGGACATCCTCGATCCCAACCCCGTGTTCGGCTGCGTCGAGCCGTGAGCCGGCCCGACGCGCACCGTCGGTCGGCGGATCGACCCGCGACGCCGCGGATCGATCCGCACCCGCGTCGCGTCAGCCGCGGGTCGTGAGGTCCTCGGCGCGACGGCGCTCGAGCGCGAGCCAGCGCTCCGCGGCCGCCTCGCCGACGAGCTCCGTCAGCACGGCCCGGCGCGCCGCCGTGTCGTCCAGCGCCAAGGGAGCGAGCGCCGCGTGGACTCGCCCCAGCACCCTCGAAGGCGCCATCGGATCGGGCACGTCCCCCAGCTCCGCCTGCAGCGTCGCGATCCGCTCGGCCCGCGCCTGCGGCCCGAGGCTCGCGTCGGCGAGCACCGCCTGCAGGGCCATCGCCGCGCGCAGCCGCGGCCGCTCGTCGGGCACCCCCGGCGCGTCGCCGACGGTCCGCGCGCGGATCTCGGCCAGCGCCCGCAGGCGCGCCTCCGCATCGAGCGAGTCCTCGCCCGACAGCAGCGCGGCGGCCTCGTGGCGATAGTCGAGGTAGGCGAGGAACGCCCCCCACGCCTGCTCGGCGGCGGCCACGGGCAGCCGCCGCTCGATCTCCGCGCGCACGGCCGCATGCAGGGCCGCCTCGTCTTGCTCGCCCTCGGCGGCGAGGAAGTGATCGAACAGGGCGCGCGCGCCCTCGTCGAGCACGAACTCCCCCGAGGAGGTCACCGTCAGCGTGCCGTCCACGTCGACCCCCCGCAGCGAGCGCGGCGTGGGCAGCGGCTCCTCCACCCCGGTGTAGCAGCCTCCCAGCACCAGCACCACGCCCAGGCCCAGCGCCCGCCAGCTCCGCCTCGAGCTCCACTTGCTTCGTTCGTCGTTTCGCATTGCAGTGTCTCCTCGTGGCCTAGAGCCCCAGGTTGCGCAGCCGATTGGCATGTTGGCGGTAGAGGGTCTTGGGATCGACGGACCACCAGTGGACCAAACCGAACAGCAAGTTGACCTCGTCGAGGTGGTTCTGGTTGTAGTCGTCGCGGATCACCGTACCCAGGTGTGAGCTGCAGCGCCCCACCAGGCCGTCGTTGGCCTCGCCGTAGACCAGCGAGGTCAGGCCCAGCATGACATCGGAGGCATCGAAGACATTGGTCAGCGGCCGCGTCCCCGACCACGAGAAGTAGCGCACCCCTCCGACCACCGCTGGCCCCTGGCCACACCACGCCCCCGGCAGCCCCTGCGGATAGGTGGCGTTGAACTCGGCCGCACCCGCGCTGCTCAGCGACTCGAGCGCGCCGACCGGATCTTGCGGGTTGCTCGTGCCGGACAACAGCGCCAGCAGCGTGCCCAGCCCCCCCGCGAGCCCCGCCAGCACGGTCTCGCCCAGCGAGCCCTCTTGCACCGCGTCGCGCACGAAGTCGGCCAATTCGGCGCCCTGGTGGGGCGTTCCGACCGTGGTCACCGAAGCCACGAGATCGGGTCGCAGCGCCGCCACATAGCGACAGTCGAGCCCGCCGTGGCTATGCCCAATGAGGTTGACCTTGGGCTCTCCCGTGATGGCGACGATCTCCTCGATCTGCGCCAGCAGCTGCGCCCCGCGGACCTCCGTCTGGTTGAACTGGCTGACCTCGGTGACGAACACCTCGGCCCCGCTGCTCTCCAGCGCCCACACGATCCCGTGCCAGTAGTCGACGACGCCAAACAGCGAGTCGAAGCCCGACATCCCGTGCGCCAGCACGATGGGATACTGAGTCTCCGTATACCCAGCGGCCCGAACATCACTCGAATCGACCATCGCTCCTGCGCACAATGTCGCAGTGAACGTGGCTACCCACGCCATTCTACCGATCATCTCGATGTCCTCCTCTTACCAGTCGACGTCCCTACGATTCAGGATCGCCGCTAGTGGATTCCACTATCGAGATCTGGAGCAGGAAGTCAACCTCTACCGCTCGGTAGTCACCATTGTCACCGGGGCGTCACACAGCCGCGCGACTCCGCGCAGCGGTCATGTAGAACGAGCGAGGGCAACTACCTCGGACGCACGCAGTGATGAGGAGAGCCTCCTACGACGCGGTCGCGGCCACGCGGGCGGTGAAGCTTCGATCGAGTCGATCGATCTCCTCGAGCAGCGCCACCCCGAGCGCAGTCGGCCGCGCATGGGCCCGCAGCACCTGCGCCCCCTCTTGGTTGCCCGCCACGATCTGCGCGAACCTGCGGCGAAACGCCGGATGCTCGACCCCCGGCGCCTTGGCCTCGAGCATCGCAGCGTAGAGCGCCGCCACCGGCAGGAACGCATGCACGGCCAGCAGCACCCCGTGCAGCGGTCGCGGATCCGGCCGCACGGGCGAGGCGTAGCTCTCGTCGAGATCGTTCTCCACCACCGGATCGAGCTCGAGCAGCGCCGCCAGCTTGTTGTGCGAGACCTCGTGGATCAGCGCCTCCACCATCGTCATTGGATTGGGATGCAGCGACACGTAGATCGTACCGATCGCTTCTTGCACCGAGGCCGAAGAGTGTTGCTGTTCGTCCCAGCCCACGGGCACCACCTGGTGGAGCACCTGCTCGATCTCGGTCCTGAATGCCGGTAGATGCTCGGCCACGAGCGCGAGCGCCTGCTCCAGCGCCGCCCGCCAGCGCGCCAGCGGCTGGCCCCCGAGATCGAGCGCATTGCCCCGCTTGTCCGGGTGGGCCTCGAGCCCCGCGAGCGGGTTGTCGTCGACCAGTGCGAGCCGCACCGCGCTGCCGGCCAGCGGAAGGAACGCCCGATCGTCGGCCTGCAGCGCGCACGGCTGCGCGCCGCTCGGCAGCTCCACCACCACGCGGCCGGGACCGAGCTCGAGCGCGGTGGCTCCTCGCGGCACCACGATCGCCAGCCGCCCCGCCCCGCTCAGCAGCCGCGGCGGCAGGCCGCGCAGGCGCAGCGGCTCGGTCAGCGCACCCGTGCGCGCGAGCTCGAGCGCGACGTTCCCCAGCAGCATCGGCAGCCCCCGCGCGGGATCCACCGGTTGCCGCGCCTCGGCTCGCAGGCACCGCAGCCACACCCCCACCTCGGGCCTTCGCACCACGGCCGCCAGCGCGCCGGGCTGGGCGCGCGCGAGCGGCCCCACGGCGCGCGTGAACGCAGCCACGTCGGCCGCCCACGGCCCCCTCGCGTGCTGCCGCAGCACCGCCTGCAGATCGTGCAGCGCCCGACGCAGCCCCGCCGACAGCACCCCGTGCAGCGTGCTCGACCCGGGCAACGGCACGCAGAAGTCCGGCAGCGATCGCAGCCCGCTCATGCGATCTCCCCTAGCTCGATCACCGCCGCCGCGAGCCCCTGCGCTACCTCCTCGGATCGATCGACGCCGTGAACCACGGGCACCTGCCGCAGCTCGAGCCCGCCCAGCCGCGCGAGCGTCCATGGCTCGATCCCCGCGCAGCCCGCCCGCGACGGACAGCCTTCGCACACCGGCGGGTAAACCCCGCCCGCCCCCACGCGCAACGCATGCGCCGCGAACGGTCCCAGCGCGCAGCTGGGCACGCCGACCACCGCGACCTCCAGCCCACGCCCGCGCGCGCGCTCGACCGCCCGCAACGCATGCGGCACCGCGATGCCGAGGCGCGGCACCAGGCGCGCGAGGCTGGGCGCCGTGGCATCGCCGACGCGCGGCCAGCAGATCGCCCAGCCCGCCACGCGATGCCCGACCAACACATCGGCTAGCGCCACCAGCGAGCGACAGTTGCTGCGGGTGATCCACGAGGCCACCCACACCCGCTGCCCCTCCGCGCGCGCCCGGGAGAGCGCGCTCATGGTCGCGGCGAAGCTGCCCGGTGCACCGTGCAGCCCGTGACACGCGGCATTGGCCCCGTGGATCGCCAGGCAGAGGTCGGAACGTCGCGGCACGACCGAGAGCGCCACCCTAGCACGCCAACCCCGGAAACCCCCTCCGGCCCCCGCGCTCCCCCGCATGCCGCTATGCTGGCACTCGCGGTGAAAGCCCTCATCAAGGTCGGCTACGCCTGCAACGAGCACTGCGCGTTCTGCCACACGCAGGAGGTGCGGCACGTGCAGGGCTCCACGGCCGAGGTCGACGCCAAGATCCGTCGTGCGGCCGCGCTCGGCCACTCGATGATCGTGCTCTCGGGTGGCGAGCCCACGATCCGCCCCGAGCTGCTGCGATGGGCGCGGCTCTCCGCCTCGCTCGGGCTCGACTTCGGGCTCGTGACCAACGGCCTGCGCCTCGCCTATCCCGCGCTCGTCCACGAGCTGGTGCGGCTGCGGCTGCGCTACGTCTACCTCTCGCTGCACGGCGGCAGCGCGGCGATCCACGATCGCATGGTTCGCACCGACGGCGCGTTCGGCCCGGCCATGGCCGCGGTCGAGCACCTGCATGCGCACGAGGACCTCGATCTCACCATCAACTGCGTGGTCACCGAGCACAACCTCGATCACCTCGTCGAGCTCGTCGATTGCATGCGCCCGTTCCCCCGCTGGCGCGTGAAATTCTCGATGGTCGAGCCCAAGGGCGGCGGCAAGCGGCTCATGCCCCAGCTCGTGCCCCGCGTATCGCACGTGGCCGCGCGCGTCCACGAGGCGCTCGAGCACGGGCGGCGCCACAACCCGGGCCAGGCCCTGCTCCACGGCGGCCTCCCCCTGTGCCTGCTTCCCGGTCACGAGACGCGCTTCGACGATCTTCGCACCCATGGCTTTCGCAGCATGGTGGAGATCGGCGAGCCCGATCTGTTTCCGGTGGACGAGCTCAACCATATGCAGCCTCCGCCGTGCCAGGGCTGCGCGTGGTCCGGCCCGTGCCCTGGCCTGTTTCCCGCCTACCACGCCCGCTTCGGTCACGACGAGCTGCGCCCCACCACCACCGGGGCGCGCGCCAACGCCTTCAACTATGCGCTCGAGCGCGTCGTCGCGCGGGGCGTGGCCGAGGAGGGCTGCCCGCTGCGCGATCGACCGGGCGAGCTCGGCATCAGCCCGTGGGACCGCGGCCGTGATCTCATGGTGCGCCACCGCGGTCGCGTGGCGCTCTACCGCGCCGAGACCCGCGACTTCTCCGACCTCGAGCTGCAGGCCACCAAGCTCACCCGCGGGCAGCTGTACCTCGACGCCAGCCCCCACAAGGACGCGCCCGACGACTTCCCCCGCGACCTCGTGCCGCTCGATCGCGCGGCGGTGTGCAGCGGCTGCTCGCACCGCGACGCCTGCACTGGCCTGTGGGAGCCCGTGTTCGAAGATCGCTTCACCCGCGACGATGCCGAGGTGCGCACGATCCTCGCCGGCCTGCAGGGGACCGTGCTCGACCTCGGCTGCGGCCATGCGCCCTACCTCGACGTGCTCGCCCCGCGCGCGCGCGCGGGTGCGATCCGCTACCTGGGCCTCGATCCCGACCCCGAGGCGATCGCCGCCCTGCGCGAGCGGGCACCGTGGGCCAGCCTCCACCTGGGCACCGCCAACGCGTTACCCCCCGCCGAGGTCACGGGCCCGCTCGATCACCTGCTGGTGCTGCGCAGCTGGAATCACCTCCCCGACCCCGTTGCGACGCTCGCCGCCCTGCTGCCGCGGCTGCGCCCCGGCGGCACGCTGCTCATCGTCGACAACACCGCCTTCGGCCTCGTCCGCGGCCGCGCCCACACCCAGCGAGCCGAGCGCTCCGCGGCCGCCCGCGAGCACCATCGCAACGACGACCTCGCCGACGCGGCACGCGCTCTGACCCAGGTCCCCCAGCTGCGCACCCGCTCCCTGCTGACCCGTGCCGTGGCCCCCGGGCGCAGCAATCAGTGGGTCCTGCACGCGGAGATCGAGCCGCTCGCGGCTGTCACCCCCGCGCCCCACCTGATAGCCTGACGCTACGCACGACCCATCATGAGCACCCCACTTGCCACGATTCCGGAGGGCTTGGTGGAGGTCGACCTGCACGAGGGCGCCGCCGTCATGCAGCTCGATGCTTCGCTCTACCCGCTTGCTGCGGTCTACGGCGCGGCCTACGTGTTCATCGACCGGTGCTTCGTGCTGCTCGATCGCCCGGCCGAGGATCGCGTGCGCGTGACCCTCACCAGCAAGGATCCTGCGCCGACCCCCGAGGCCCTGCACGCGCTGGTCGGCGAGCTCGCCAACGAGCTGCTCGCCTGCGCCTACCGCCATCAGCTCGCCGCGGACAACCGGGTGGTCGTGGAGACGGTGACCATGCAGGCGATGGCCGGGGCGATGGGTGCGCCCTCGCTCGCCGATCTCGCCGACTTCGACTTCACCGACGATGCGCTCGACGACCCGCTCGGCATCGCCCAGAGCTGGGAAGAGAAGCACGGGCGTCCGCTCGAGCCCGGCCCGCGCACCGACCCCGCCGATACGGAGGGCGCACAGTGATCGAGCGCGCGCCCGAGCTCGAGCCCGCCACCCCCAACATGGCCGAGCTGCGCCCGCGCGCGGGCACGCAGGCGCTGTTTCGCTTCCGTCCGGTGCGCGACAAGATGCTCGTGACCAACCTCGAGGGGCGCTGGTTGCTGCTGTCCCACGACGAGTTCCGCGCCTATGCCCGCGGTGAGGTCGAGCCCGGCTCGGCGCTGCACGAGCGGCTGCGCCGCGAGAGCTTCCTGCGCGAGGGCTATCGCGTGCCCGAGGCGGCCGACATGATGCGCGCGCGCAAGGCGTTCGTGCACGGCGGGCCCAACCTGCACATGTTCGTGATCACGCTGCGCTGCAACGAGACGTGCGCCTACTGCCATGCCTCGCGCGCCAACATGGACGCCGTCCACACCGACATGACCAAGGAGACGGCCGAGCGCGCCGTCGACTTCGTGCTGCGCAGCACCAGCCCGTTCGTCACCATCGAGTTCCAGGGGGGCGAGCCGCTCGTCAACTACGCGGTCGTTCAGCACGTGGTCGACTACGCCACGCGGCGCAATCGCGAGGTCGGCAAGCAGCTCGAGTTCACGATGGTCTCCAACTTCTCGCTGCTCGACGAGACCAAGCTCGACTGGTTGCTCGAGCACCGCGTGCAGCTGTGTACCAGCGTGGATGGCCCCGAGACGCTGCACAACGCCCAGCGCAAGCTGCCCACCGGTGACGCCCACCAGAAGACCGTCTACTGGACCCGGCGCATCAACGAGCGCTACCGCGAGCTCGGGCTCGAGCCCACGCTCTACCACGTAGAAGCGCTGCTCACGACCACCCGCGCCACCCTGCCCATGTGGAAGGAAGTGGTCGACACCTACGTGGGCCTCGGCTGCCGCAGCCTGTTCCTGCGCCCCATCGATCCGTTCGGCTTTGCCGAGCGCACCCGTCGCAGGCTCGAGTACCCGCGGCTCGAGTACCTCGAGTTCTACCGCCGCTCCGTCGACTACATGCTCGAGCTCAACGCGCGCGGCGTGGAGATCCTCGAGCGCTATGCCGCCATCTTCCTCACCAAGATCCTGGGCGGCCAAGACCCCAACTTCCTCGATCTGCGCAGCCCCGCGGGCGCCGGGATCGGGGCGCTGGCCTACGACTACGACGGCAGCATCTACACCTGCGACGAGGGCCGCATGCTGGCCGCGATGGGCGACAAGAGCTTCCGCCTCGGCCACGTCGACAGCTCGGGCTACCGCGAGGTCGTGGGGCACCCCACCGTGCGCGCGCTGACGATCGCGACCAACCTCGATGCGCAGCCCGACTGCGTGCACTGCACCTACCAGCCCTACTGCGGCACCAACGCGGCCTTCAACTACAAGACCCAGGGCAGCATCTTCGGGCGCATGCGCGACAACGCGGTGTGTGCGGTGCACAAGGGGATCCAAGACTACCTGTTCGCCAAGCTCGACGAGGGCGATCCCAAGGTGCTCGAGACCTTCCAGCGCTGGACCACGATGCGCCCGCGCGACCACTTCATCCAGCCGCTGCTCGCCGCGGGCGAGGCCCAGGCCCAAGAACCCGAGCAGGAGCAGATCCCATGACCGTCGGCGCCGAAGCGATCGAGCAACGCATCCAGCAGCGGCGGCCGCGGGTGCACATCCTCACCGGGGCGGTGTGCAACAACAACTGCATCTTCTGCATGGAGGAGGATCGCGAGGGTCGCTACGTGACCAACTCCGCGACCACCGACGAGAGCGTGCGCTGGATCCTGGCCCAGCAAGAGCAGTACGAAGAGGTCTGCTTCACCTCGGGCGAGCCCACCACCAACAAGCGCCTGCACCACTGGGTGAAGCTGGCCCACGACGCCGGCGCCCAGTGGGTCTCGATGATGACCAACGGCCGCGCGCTCGGCCATGAAGCCTACGCCAAGCGCCTCATCGCGCTCGGCATGAACAAGTTCTACGTGTCGATCCACGGGCACGACAAGAAGCTGCACGAGGGCCTCACGCGCACCCCGGGCAGCTTCGAACAGACCGTGGCGGGCATCGAGATGATCGCCCGCTTCAAGCGCTATGGCCTAGCCCTGCACACGAGCACGGTGGTCACCAAGCGCAACCTGCCGCACCTGCACGAGATCTATCGATTCCTGCGCGAGCGCGGCGTGGACCAGGTCGTGTTCAACGTGATGCAGGCCAACGGGCGCGCCAACACCTACTTCAAGCAGCTGTTCCCGCGCTACCAGGAGATCGCGGCGGAGGCCAAGCGATTCCTCGACGAGGCCAGCCGTCACGAAGCCCAGGTGAGCGCGTTCTTCGTCGACATCCCGCTGTGCACCACGACCGAGCTGCCCGACTTCAATCGCGGCTACGTGGAGGACTACGTGCACTTCGAGCCCAGCGACTCGCAAGGGCTGCTGGCCCCCGAGGTCCGCGAAGATCGACGTGGAGGCCAGAGCGGCGAGCTCGTGCAGATCCGCCGCGCCGACCTCGACGACGACCAGCGCCGCAAGCGAGCCGAGTGCGCCCAGTGCCGCTACGACGCGGTCTGCGAGGGCGTGTGGGGCAACTACCTGCGGCGCTACGGCTGGGACGAGCTGCAGCCCGTGCGCTAGTCACGGGCTGCATCGGATCACAGCGCGGTCCAGCTCGACTGCATCTGCACCATCGGGGCGGCGGGGCGCTGCGGGGCCTGGCTCGGCAGCAGCGGTCGCACCTCGGCGACCAGGACCGGCGCCCGGACCTCGGCGGGCACCGAGGGCACGGGACCCAGGCCGTCCATGTGCAGCACGGACCACAAGCTGGCTCGATTCTCGATCCCAGCCTTGTCCAGCACCCGGCCCACGTGGCGCTTGGCCGTGCGCTCGGACTGGCCGATCCGCTCCGCGATCTCGAGGTCACGCACGCCCATCAGCACCATCGCCGCCACGTCACGCTCGAGCGGCGAGAGGCCGCAGACGTGCTGCAAGCGATCGGCAGCGAGCTCGGGATCCACGAGCTGCCGCGGCGGCTGGTCGGCCTCGTGTACGACCTCCTCCGCCAGTCGCCAGGCCCAGGTGTCGTGCATCGTGGCCAGTACCCGGCTAGCGAGCTGCAGCGCCCCCGAAGGCGGCGCGATGTAGCGGTACACGCCCCGCACCCGGTAGGCCCGAGCGCTCTCGGGGCACGGCTGGTCGTCGATGACGAGCACGCTGCAGCGGCGGCGCGCCACGTCGACGCGATCGAGCAGCTCGAGGCCCTCGCCATCGGCGAGCCGGTGGTGCAGCACGACCGCGTCGAAGCGCAGCTCGGAGCGCTGCATCATGATCTGGGCGGTCTCGATGCTTCCGACCACGCACGCGTGCAGATCGACGCGGGCGAGGATGTCGGCACCCTCGCGGGCGCGGGCGTGATCGCCATCGACCAAGAGCACCCGCGGAACCCGGTGCGGGCACGGGCGAGGCGAGCGGGCCACCGTGCTCGCCGTGGGGCGCCAGCTGCCGAGCGCCCGACGCAGGCCGCCCTCCTCCACCACCATGCGCAGCCGCTCGAGGGAGACCCCGGTGCCCGCGAGCTCGAAGCTCACGGGTTCGAAGGCAAGGCCGGTAACGGCCACGGCGTCACTCGAGGACCGACGAATTTCTTCCACGATGGCCGCGACGCGATCGCCCGGGATCCGGTCGACATCGAGGGTGAGGCGCATGGTGGCGTGCTCGGGATGGGGGGGGTGTTGCGGGAAGTTCATCGCTACCTACCTGTCGCGCCGATGCGAAGGACCACGGGCAAGCGCACGGGGGCCACGATCGGGGTGTCTCGGACGGCCACACGCGCCCTACGAAGGAGGCGCGAGCCAGGCGAGCCGCCCGCCTCATCGGGGCGCTCATCAAGTAGTAGTGGCGCCGCCGGGAAAACTCGTCGGGTCGGTGACGCATTTTTTCAGTGAGCTGACTCACTGACCGCGGCGCCGAACAACGTCGCTAGCGGGGTTCTTGGGGATCGGTGTCGGCCTGGGGCCGCTCCTGCTGCACCCCGGCCGACTCGGCCTTGCGCGCCTCCATCCGCCGCTTCGCCGCGTAGAGCCGGCGGCCGCGGTCGGTCACGCGCCCCACGGGGATCAGTGCCGAGGCCTCCGTCTGCGCTGCGGGCTCGAGCGACTCGCTCACGGGCTCCGGTCCGCCTCCCTCGTGGCGAGCCTTCCACTCCACCAGCGTGCGAACGCGACCCTCACTCGGATCGTCGTCGTCCGCGAGGATCGCCTGCACGATCACGTCGCGATCGACGAACACCGGAGCGAGCTCGGCGGGATCGTAGCCATCCCCGCGATCGAACAGCCCCCCGCAGATCGAGCGCAAGCTACAGACCGCGCAGCCCGGCGCGTAGCGGTGGCCCCACGCGGTCTGCCGCACCGTCTGCTTGTCGTCGAGGAAGTGCACGATGCGCTCCTCGTCCTTGACGATCTTGCGGGTCTCGGTCGAGGCCCACGCGAAGTCGGTCATGTAGCACAGCGGCACCTTCTCCACGCGAAACGTGCGACCACTGCGATGGAGCAGCCGCATCGCCCGGTGCAGCGAGAGCTCGAAGTCGCACAGCCGCGGCGTGAACTGGGCCTGGTTGACCTCGGCGCGCCCCATCGAGGGATCGAGGTTGTTCCACACGAAGTGCCGCACGTAGGGATGGTGGCGCAGGAAGTAGCGGATGTTCTCGTCGAGGTGATCGGCGTTGAGCCGGTTGATCACGCAGTTGATGTTGAGCTGCAGCCCGGCGTCGTGCGCCGCGGCGAGGGCTCGCAGCGCGCGCGGCAGCGTGTCCTCGGCCCCGCGCAGGCGCGCCTCGACCTCGGGGCGCACCGAGTAGATCGACACGTGCACGAGGGCCACCCCCGCCGATGCGAGCGCGCGCGCGAACTCCGGGTCGGCGAGCCGGTGGCCGTTGGTGATCACGCGGACGTGCAGACCCTTGTTGGCCGCGTACTCGGCGATGGCGGGCAGCTCGGGGTGCAGCGTGGGCTCGCCGCCGGTGAGGATCACGCCGAAGTAGCCGCGCTCGACGAAATCATCGACCAGCACGCGCATCGAGCCGAGGTCATGGGTGTACGGCGTGGTCGGGTTCGAGCAGAACCCGCAGAAGTGGTTGCAGTGCCGAACGACCTGGATGTAGCCGATGTTCGCCACGCGAGCTCAGGGTACCGCGACACCGCCGTGGCGACGAAGATGCCGTCGCGAGCCTTGCGACGGCCGCTCACGCCCGCACGATCGGCAGCCTCGCCGCGCTGCCGGGCCGCGTCGGCGGCTGTCCGCGGGCGGCGGCGATCTCTGCATCGCCATGGCGCTCGACATAGTCCTCGCGAACCCCGGGGCAGCGCTCCTCCCAGGCGCACCCGCGGCACGCGGCCACGTGCAGCTGCCCGGTGAGCCGGCTGTGCCGCAGCTCGAACGTCGCGTCGGGCGTCACCACGCGCACGCGCTCGCGGCCCGGATCATGCGCGTGCGGGTGATCCTCGCCCAGCAAGCAGCGCGGCACGTGGAGCGAGCGAACCCGCATCCCGTGCGCACGGGCAAACGCGAAGCCCTCCTGCATCACGGGCACGACGTCGGTCATCCTCGGCATCGAGGCCACGTTGTTCGCGTTGCCGTCGGTGAGCGACACGAACCACAGATCCGCCGCCTTCACCCCGCGCGCGTGCAGCCACGCGAGCGCGTCGACCAGGTCGCGGTAGGTATCCTCCTTTAGGATCACCTCGGCCACCACCTCGAGGCCCTGCGCCACGGCAGCCGTCAAGCCACGCTCCATCAGCGCGTAGCTGCCCGGGCGGCGCACCAGCGCGTCGTAGCGATCCTCGCGGTGCGTATGGATCGACACGTGCACCCGGCTCACCCCCACGAGCGCCAGCCGAGCCATGTTGCCGGGCGCTGCGAGCACGAGCCCATTGGTCTGCAGCTTGACGTCTTCGTAGCCCAGCGCGCGGGCGGCCTTCACCAGGCCCAGGAGGTCGCCGCGGATCGTCGGCTCGCCTCCGGTCAGGGAGACCGCGTCGTAGCCGTCCTCACGCCCGCGCCGCAGCTCGGCCACCACGCGCGCGCTCGGCAGCGCCCGCAGGCGCATGGCCGGCGTGATCGTGCAGTAGTCACACGCGAGGTTGCAGTCGTAGCCGAGGATGACATCGAGCAGGCCCGGCATGATGGTCCTGCCGCGACCCGCGGCACGGGCCCCTAGAGCCCCTTGGTGATGCGCCAGGCACCCTGCTCGCGCACCAGCTCGAACATCGCGTGGTCCTGCTTGCGCGTGTGCCGGCCGTCCACGCGAATGAGCCCCGTCTCGGCATCGGCGATGCTGCGCAGCTGGAAGCTCGCGTCGATCCACACCTTCACCACCGCCCGATCCTGCACCACGTTGACCTCGAGATAGTCGATGGTGAAGCGGATCGCCTCGAGCTGGGCCAAGCGCTGGCGCAAGATCGGCCCGAGCTCGGAGTACTCGATGTCGTCGGTGGGATCGTCGGTCCCCGCCTCGTCGTAGTACGAGGGGTGCGCCGTGGAGAGCACGCCCGCGGCGTCGCGGCGCACGAACGAAGTCCGGTAGCGCTCGAGCACCCGCAAGATGTCGCGGTTCTCCTCGGTATCGGGGATCTCGGTTCCCGGGATCGTGGGGCCGTCCTTGCACCCGACCATGGGCGCGGTGAGGCCAACGAAGAACAAGCACAGGAGCAGCGATACGAGACGGTGGCGCATGACGAGGGGCAGCGGCCTTGGGCTTTGCAAGGCCGCGACCCCCCGGAAGGTAGGCCAAAGAGCGCCAGTTTTCATGGGCTTATCGAGGGGGCGGGGCACCGCGGGTTGTCAGAATGGCAAACGAGCCCCCACGCGGATGTCATGCCGTCCCGAGCGTCACTGCGCTTCTCACGCAGATCGCGTTCCCAGGGGTCGTCGCCGCGGCGGCCGGGCGTGGGGGCTGGGAGAATCCCCGAAGCGCCGGGTTCGCGCCGAAGCGGAGGATCGCTATCATGCGGGGGTGTCTGCCGAAGCGCGCCTTCATCCCCGATTCGCGGTGGAGGCTCGTGCCGATGTGATTGGTGAAGAGGTCGTGCTCTCCCACGAGATCGCCGACCTCAGCCTCGGCGGCTGCCGCTTCGACGAGCCCGCCTGGGAAGCCGCGGGCACCGTCGTGCAGATCGTGCTGACGTTCCCCACGCTCGGCGCCAACCTCCCGCTGGCGGGACGCGTGGTCCGGGCCACCGACCGCGACATGGGCTTGCGCTTCGAGAACCTCGGCGACGAGCAGAAGTGGGCGCTGCGCAAGCACATGCGCGACGTGCAACGCGACAAGTCGTGACCGAGGCGCTGACCCGTGAGCAACGCCGCCGTGTGGAGCGGGGCAAGCCGCTGGTAGATCAACTGGCGCGGATCCTCGTGCTGCGGCTGGCGCGGATCTCCGAGGACGACCTGCGCTCGGCGGGCTACGAGGCGCTGGTGAAGTGCGGCCTGCGCTACGACCCCGCGCTCGCGACCTCGTTTCGTAGCTACTCGTTCCACCGGGTGCGTGGCGCGATGATCGATGCGGCACGCCGCGCGGTTCCGGGGCTGCGCCGACGCTCGCGCGCGCTGCGTACGATGCAGGCCACGCAAGCGCTGCTCGAGCACGCGGAGCAGCACGAAGCCGGCGAGGGCCCCGATCCTCGCACGCTGCGCGAGCGGGTAGACGCAGCCGCCGACATCGTGGCGCACGCGACCGCGTCGGTGGTGCTCTCGCGCATTGGCGGGCCGGACCCCGAGAGCGTCGCGGACGATACCAGTGATGATCCCGAAGTGGTGATCCACGAGGCTCAGCTGCGCGAACACGTGCGACGTACGGTCGAGCGCCACTGCACCGACGAGGAGCGCGCCCTGCTGACCGCGGTCTACGACAAGGGGCTCACGATGACCGAGCTCGGCGAGCAGGCCGGGGTCAGCAAGTCGACGATCTCCCGCCGTCACGCGGCGCTGCTCCGGCGGCTCGCGGGACAGCTGCGCCTCGATCCCAACACGAGCTGAGCGCACCGCTGCGCCGGTTATTTGGAGCGACCGCGCCCGACTGGTGTGCTCCGGCCATGCACCGCCCGGTCCGCATCCTCGCGCTCGCCTCGCTGTGGCTGGCGCTCGCCTGTGAGGCCCCGGCTGCCCCGCGCGGACCGGGTCCCGCGCCCCGCCGCGCCGACAAGGCCGCGCTGTTTGGCGACCCGAGCCTCGTGCCGACGCGCGAGGGCGAGCAGGCGCGCCGCGAGATCGCGCTGGCCCAGGAGATCGAGCG
This sequence comes from Nannocystaceae bacterium, assembly GCA_041600735.1. Classification (GTDB taxonomy): domain Bacteria; phylum Myxococcota_A; class Polyangia; order Nannocystales; family Nannocystaceae; genus Paraliomyxa. Next base: position 26,523 of record JBFIJN010000001.1, on the reverse strand, counting down.
AGCGCTCGCGGTCCTCCCCAGCGTGGTCGAGGCCCGCGTCGACGTGGAGCTGCCGCCTCGCGCGACCCGCGGGCGCCCGCGGGTGCTCGCGGTGGTGCGCGGCGCGGTGGATGCCGACGAGAGCAGCCTCCCGGCGCGCGTGCTGACCGTCGCGCACGCGGTGGTCGGCCCCGAGGCCGCGGTGGAGGTGATGGTCGAGCGCAGCCCCGCCCCCGACCGCCGACCCGAGGAGCCGCTCCCGTGGGCGCTGGGGCTCGGCGTGCTGGGGCTCGGCTTCTTTGCTGGAGTGCTGCTCGAGCGCACGCGAAAGCTGCGAGGCGCGCTCATCGTGCGAGCCCGCCGCTGAACCAGCCCCGCGCTTGGCGAGCCACGGCGGCACGTGCCACTCTGGCGACCCCATGGCTCGCTCTTCGTCGTCGATCGTCGGTCTTGCGCTCGTGTGTCTCGCTGGGCTCACGGTGCCGTCGACGGCGAAGGCCAACCCCGATGTGGAGGCGTGCAAGGGCAAGCGCGAGGGCGAGGCCTGCCAGAGGATGAAGCTGGTCAAGCCGCCGGGCGGCGGCGAGCTCGAGCGCAAGACGATCCCGGGTGCCTGCCGAGCCGACGAGTGCTGCGACCTCGACTACTCCAAGGGAAGCCCGCCCGAGACCACGTGCCACGCGTGCCTGGCTTGCAAGGACGGGCCCAGCGACGACGCGCCGCCGCCGGCCCGGGCCGATGACCCCGAGGCCCCCGCCAACGGCGAGCCGCCCCGTACCTCCGAGGCCGGGCCGCCGCCGACGGCCCCGACGGAGCAGCGCGGGTGCTCGATCGGCTCGCGCGGTGGATCGCCGCGGGGCGGGTGGCTGGCGGGGCTCCTCGTCCTCGCCGCCCTCCGCCGCCGCGCTCAGCCGCAGTAGGCCTTGGGGTTGGCCTTCAGCGCCTTCAGCTGATCGAGGGCGGCGTCGATCCACTCCTTGGTGGCGGCGGGATAGCCCGCGTGCGCCACGAGCTCGAAGCACTGCTGGGCGAAATTGCACTGCCCACGCGAGGTGTACGCGAGGCCCGAGTAGTAGAGCGCGTACGCGACGAAATCGTCCTCGGGGTGCTCGTAGACCACGTCATACCACTCGATGAGCGCCTCGTAGAACGCACCCTCGAGGTAGTAGCTGTAGCCCATCCAGAAGCGCACCTCGGCGACCCGGGGATGGCCGGGGTTGCCCTCGAGGAAGCGCGAGAAGGCGGCGCGGCCCTCGACTTGCTTGCCGCTGTCGATCAGCGAGAACGCCTCGGCGATGAGGTCGTTGGCCGACTTGCCCTTGCCCTTGCCGGTCGTCCCCTTGCCGCCCGCGTCGATGTTGGTGCCGTCGAACGTATAGACGAAGGTCTCGTGCTCCGTTGCGGTGTACGAGCCATCGGGAACCAGCGCGAGGTCGGAGCCACGGTACTTGGTCCACGTGCCGCCAGCGGAGCCCTCGGCCCACAGGCGCGCGGTCGAGGCCACGATCTCGCGGCCGTTGGTCCCCAGCAGCGCCTCGCTATCGGCCGCAATGGTGAACTGGAGCGCCTTGTCGTCGCCCTTGCCCGGGGCCGCCGGCGCCCACTTGCGCCCGTACTCGAACAGCAAGCTCACGGTGAGCGGCTGCCCGGTCTTGTTGCGCACGAGCATGTGGCGCGACTTGAACTTCTGCGCCTTGGCGGGCTTCTCGTCGGGCTCGACCACGGCCCAAGCAGCGGAGCGACCGATGCTGTTGCTGCCGTACTTGATCCACATGTAGCCATCTTCGCCCCACCACTTGCCCCACGAGTTTCGCATCAGCCATGCACCGCGCTTGTCGTCCCAACCGACCAGGGTGACGGCGTGGTTGGTCTGGCCCGCGCCCATCTCGTCGAACACGCCGCCGGTGTAGGCCTTGAAGGCCGAAGACACGTACACCGAGGACGACAGCGGGCCGTAGTTGCACAGCGAGGCCTTGATCTCGTCGACGCTGGGCGTCTGCCCGTCGGGGTCGACGAAGCCCCAGTTGGCGATCTTCTCCTTGGCCTGGAGGCTGCGATCGCAGGTGGAATCGCGCTCCTTGTAGGGCACCTCGCTCTCGAGCGGCGCCCCCTTGCGCTGGAGATAGTCGAACACCATCACGGTGTAGCCGCCCGAGCAGCTGCCGATGTCGAAGCCGCTGCTGTCCTCGGCACAATCGACCAAGTGCTGCTCGGAGAAGTCGAGGTCCTTGCCGAGGCCGTTGGCGATGCGCTCCGCCGCCTCGAAGACGGCCAAGGTTGCGAACGCCCAGCAGCTGCCGCAGCTGCCCTGCGAGCGCGGCGGGGACAGGTACTCCTTCCAGCTCCAAGCGGTGCCCGAGACCGAGCAGGTGGCGTCGCCCACCATCGGCTCGAACGGCGCGTCGACCTGCTCGGATTGCTTGGGGGCCGCGTCCGCACCGTCGGGACCGACGATCTGCTTGCCGCGAAGCGAGCGCTGGCGCAGGTTGGGCAGGTAGCGAGCGCGGGCCAGCGTGGCGGCCTCGGCGTTCTGCTTGCGCGCCAGCTGGACGAGGTTGTCGGGCTCGCGCAGCCCGGTGATCTTCTCGGTCGGCTGGTCGAGCACCTCGGTGTAGCCCACCGAGTAGCGACTCTTGCCGGCCTTGATGGACTTGCGCAGCGCGGCGAGATCGGCCTGGATGCGCTTGGGGGCCCCCGCTTCGCGGGTCTGGAGCTCGGACTTGTTCTTGGTGCTGGTGAAGGCCCTGGGCGGAATACGACCGCTGAGCCGATGGCCAGGCTTGTGGGTCTGAGCCTTCACTCGCGCCGACGGCCGGATGCGCTCGCCAACCTTGGGCACGGCGGGCGGCTTGGCGAGCGCCCGCTCGCGCAGCCGCGAGCCCATGAACTTGAAGTCGCGCTTGGCGGCGGTGGGCTCGCTGGCGGGCTCGCTCGTGGCCGGGCCGGCGGCGGGACCAATCCTGACCTTGGGCCGGGCGGTGGCCTTCGTGGTCGTGGTCGTGGCCTTGCGGGCTCGGGGCGCGGGGGCGGCCAGCGGATCGGCCATGGCCGAGTCGGCGATGCCAGCTTGAACCGTGAGACCAAGACCCAGGAGGAGAAACGAACCGAGCTTCATCAAGCCTTCACTCCGTGCAGCGGACGCGCCAGAAGAACCGTATCACTACCAGGGGAACCGCAAGGCCGGCCGCGCTACTCGGCCTTGGGTGCGTTCGGCCTTCGACGCGGCCCGCGGGACGATGATTCGCGTGTATTGGGCCCCACTTTGCGGGGAAGCACGATGCTGCGCCCGTCATCCGGGCCGGTGGGCTCCCAGATCCGCTCGACATAGGCCAGGTTGCGGGCGCCCCGAGGGTGCGGGGCGACGAGACGCGTGGCTTGCACAAGGAGCAAACCGAGCGCAGCGCCGAGCGAGAGCGCGAGCGCCATGCGAATTCCGCCTTCGGCGAGCGCCAGCCATGCGGCCCATAGGCCGACCACGCTGCCCGCGATCACGAGCGCCACGGCCGAGTGCCCCGTGATGAGGCGCACCAAGCCGTAGGGCTGACGATCCGCCTCCCACAGCGGCAGCAACACCTCGGCCACGGGCTGGTGGATGTTGGTGAGATCGAAGTGCGGCCACAGGTTGGCGGCCAGGGCATTGACGACCACCGCGTAGGTGGCGAGCGCGAGCACGAGGCCCATGCCGACGATGTTGGTGCGCAGCTGCGTGAGCACGTGCGCCCAGCCCATGACGAGCGAGGGCAGCACCACGACGAGATAGCGTGGCCCCACGCGCCAGCCACCATCGAAGCTCAGGCTCGAGACGATGAGCCCGTAGAGCAGCAGCAGGCCGAGGTGTACCCGCGCCTCGCTGCGCGAGGGGCCGGGCGCGAGCGCGAGCTGCACGAGGCCGTAGAGCGCGAGCACGAGCGGGGGAGCCCACCACACGAGGCCGCCATCGGCGGAGAGCCAGTGGGTGTGGAATGCCTCCCAGCTCGGCGAGCCCAGCCCGAGCAGGCCCTGGCCGTGCTTGGCGGCAAAGTCGGCGTTGGTGACGTGGTGATACCCGGTCGACCACGGCGAGCCGAAGACCGCGCGCTGGTAAGCCGCCAGCGGGAGCACGGCCGCGAGCGCCCCGAGCAGGCCCGCGCTCAGCATCCGTGCGCCGCCCGGCTGGCGCACGCGCGCGAGCAGGAGCACGGCGAGCGGAAGGGCAGCAAACACCGCGCCGTACTCGACGACCACCGCGGCACCAGCCAAGAGGCCACCCACCGCGGCGCGCCAAGGGAATCGATCGCGCGACTGGCCGGCGTCGAGCAAGAGGCCAGTGCCCACCGCCAGCAGCGCGGCCGCGAGCTGATGGCCGTACAAGAGGTGGGCATAGGCGGCGGCCGGGGTCCCGAGCGCGTAGAGCACGACGGAGACGGCCGTGGCCGCGAACCCGAACGCGGGGGCATGGCGACGCAGGAGCCACGCGCACAGCAGTAGCGTGGGCAGCACCCCGCCGAGCCACCGCGCCCACCAGGTGTACGTGCGCAGCGTGAGCGGCTCGTCGTCACGCTCGAGCGCTCGCGCGATGCGATAGGCGACCGCGGCCACGAGGCTCGTACCGGGTGGTTTGTTGGGGTAGATGCGCTGGTCGACCTCGCTTCGCGAGACATCGGGACCAGGGTCGAGACCACGCGCGGCCGGGCCGTCGATCGCCCAGCTGCCTTCGTCGACGAGCGTCATGCCCTGCAAGAGGCGCGGTCGCTCGTTGGCGTTGCGCGTGGCCTCGAAGTACGGGAACGCAGCGCCGAGCACGAACGCGAGCCACACGAGCACCAACCCGCTGCCGCGGCGACGCTGGCGATCGCGGAGCGCCTCGGTGTCGGGGACGTTCATCTGGCCTGGCGCAGATGATAGCAATGTCGCCCCGCGAGGCCCCGCCTCGGGCTCCCCGGGGCTCCGAGGGTCGGGCGAGCGGGTGTATCCTCGCGGTCATGCTTCGCTCTTCTGCCCTGCTCGCCGTCGTCCTGGCGTGCGCCTGCGCCAAGCCGGCGCAGGCCCCCACCCTCGCGCCTGCTGCCTCCGATACGGTCGAAGACCAGGGCGCGACCTTCCGCGTGGACGTGGGCTGGCGGCAGCTCGCGACCAACGAGGTGGAGCTCGTGATGGAGATGGTCTCCACCGGCATCGAGCAGACCGACAACCTGGTGCTGGATGTGAAGACCCACGGGTTCGTGATCACCGAGGGCACGCCGGACTGGACCGGCTTCATCCTCCCGCGCGAGCGCTACAAGCACCGCGTGGCCTACAAGATGCTCGATGACGAGGATCAGGGGCGCGCGACGGTGTCGATCCGCCGCACGCTCGACAGCACGCTGCTGTGGGACGTGGAGCTGCTGTTCGAGCGCACCGAGGGCGGCGTGAAGCTGGCGGAGTGAGCGCTAGCGCTCCCACAGCAACCCGAGCCGCAGCTCGATCGCGTCGAACGGCTCGGCTCGCACGGACGCGTGGTCGCGGTGCACCGCGAGTCGCTGCCACACGTCATCCGCTCGGCGATAGATCTCGAGCGTGCGCGCCACGGGGTCGACCAGCCACACGTGTCCGACCTGCTCGCGCAGGTAGATGTCCATCTTCTCGGCGCGATCGATCGCCTGGGTCGAGGGCGAGAGCACCTCGCAGATCCAGTCGGGCGCGATCGAGGTCCAGGCGGCGTCGTCGGGCAGCCCCGCGAGCCGCTCGCGGCGCCAGCCGGCGAGGTCGGGCACGACGATGTCGGGCTCGCCGCCAAGGTGCAGCTCGGGCTCGTCGTAGATCACCCAGCCGCCTGGGCCGCCCTGCCCGATGCGAAACGGACCGAACAGCAACCCACCGAGGTGCGACGACGCATTGGCGTGTCGCAGCGTGGGGCGCGGATGCGTGTGCAGCACGCCGAAGAGCACCTCGGCGACCACGTGCGGGGGTGCTCGCAGCACGTCGTCGTAGGTGGCACGGCGATGGGCAGGAACGGTCATCGCCTCGCGATCCTAGCGGAAGCGCGATCGCGAGACCACCCGCGGCCGCCAATGCTCGGCGCTAGGGGGTGTCCCTAGTCTTCGCTGGCCTCGGGCAAGCTCTTCTGCGCCATCTTGGCCTTGAGCTTGGCGAGCTCGTCGTCGAGGCCGCTCGTGCCCTCGAGCTCGGCGAGCTTGGCATCGACCGCCATGTCCTCGGCCGTCGCGCCGCTGAGCTCGGCGTGGACCTCGTTGAGGGCCTCGAGCTGGTTGATCTTGTTCTCGATGTCGTCGAGCCGCGAGAGCGTGCCGCCGTCGCTGAGGTTGCCGGGCGCGACGCCCCGCTTGGCGGCCCGCGCCTGGACCATGAGCGAGCCGCGACGCAAGTTGAGCGACTTGTGCTTGGCCTTGGCTTCCTTGATCTGCACCTGCATGCTGTCGGCGAGGCGCGTCTGCTCGGCGAGGCCGGCGCGCGCGTCGAGGAGCTGCAGGGAGTAGTCACCCTTGCGCGCGAGCGCGGCGCGGGCGAGCTCCTCGTCGCCGAGCCGCAGCGCCTGCTCGGCCTTGCCCTGCCACTGCTTCTCGGAGGTCTCGAGCTCGACGATCTTGCGCTCGAGCATCTTGCGGTCGACGATGGCCTGGCGCAGATCCTTCTCGGATTCCTGGATCTGCGTGCCGAGGTCGTCGATCATCAGCGCGACCTCCTGGCCTGGGTCGGAGACCGCGTCGACCGCGTCGTTGAGGGCGCTCGAGATGCTGTTCTTGAGGCGGCTGAAGATTCCGGGCTTGTTGCTCATGGGGCGGTCCGCGGGGGCAGAGTAGCAGCGGCCCCGCGCCACGGCTAAGGGGGCCGCGCGCCGCGGTATTGCATTCGCATGAGCGATTCCCCGCCACTGGCTGCTACGCTCCGCTTCGCTTCCTCCCGCGCCTCCCGATGTCCGACGCTTCGCCCTCGTTTCCCGGCGTGCTGGGCCACGCCCACGCCCAGGCCCGGCTCTCGCGCGCGATCGCCCGCGATCAGCTCCACCACGGCCTCATCTTCATGGGGCCGCGGGGGATCGGCAAGGCGGTCGTCGCCCGCGGGATGGCCTGCGCGCTGCACTGCACCGTGCGACCGGCGGTGGGCTGCGGCACGTGCCCGAGCTGCCACCGCGTGCTCACCAATGCCCACGCCGGGGTGGAGTGGGTGGTGCCCGAGGTCGAAGGCGGGAAGATCAAGGTCGAGGCAGCACGCGAGCTGGCCAACCGCCTGCAGCACGCGCCCTTCGAGGGCAACCATCACCTGGTGGTCTTCGATCCCGCCGACGCGCTGACCGAGCAGGCCTACAACGCGCTGCTCAAGACGATCGAGGAGCCCAACCCCGGGGTGCGCTTCGTGATGATCACGAGCCACGCCGCGGGTCTGCTGCCCACGATCCGCAGTCGCTGCCTGCCCGTGCGACTGGGACCGCTGCCGCTGGCGCTGGTCGGGCAGGTGCTCGACGAGGTGCTCGTGCGGCGCGCGGCGGAGGCCAAGGCCGCGGCCGAGGGGCCAACCGAAGGCCCGGTGCGGCGCAGCAAGGCGAAGGCCGATGCCGAGCCCGCGGCGACCCCCGAGCCCGTCGACCCCGCGCGGCGCGAGCTGGCCGTGCGGCTCTCGCAGGGGAGCGTGGGCCAGGCGCTCGAGCTCTTGGCCGACGCGTCGCTCGCCGATGAGATGTCGGTCGTTCGCTGCGCGATGGAGGCGGTGGCGGAGGGGCCCGCGGGGATCTTCAGCGGGGACCGAGGGGCGCTGTGGTCGGCGTGGACGCAGGCCAGCGGCGGCCCGGGACCGGGCCGGCCCGCCCGCGAGCGCGACGCGTGTGGGCGCGTGATCGATCTATGGTTGCTGCACCTGCGCGAGCGACTGCGCGACGGCCAAGGCCTTCCCGGCCTGCCTGCGGCCGCGGTCGACGTCTCGGCGCAGCTCCACCAGATCGATCGCCTCACCGCCTTGCTCGATGCGCTGCCGCGCAACCCCAACGTGCGGCTGGCCCTCGAGCAGACCTTGTTGGAGCTCGCCCGCTGATGCTGGCCCCCGAGATCACGCTCGACGCCGCCTTGCGCGACGTGAGCAGCAACAAGGATCAGTATCGCTTCCAGGCGGCGGCCAACCTGGCGCGAGCGCTGCTACACGAGCTCGGCCAGCCGGGCCCGCGCTGGCAAGCGGCCACCGAGCACCCGCGCGGCGAGGCGGTGCTCCAGGCCCTGCGCGGGCTGCTCGACGAGCGCGAGACCGCGGTGCTGCGTGGCACCGCGGCGGTCGGCCTCGGGTTGCTCGGCGATGCGGAGGTACTCGAGGCCACGGCGCCGTGGCTGGGGCTCACGGGGGATCGCGAAGACCTGGCGTTCTTGCGCGAGTCGGCGATGATGGCCGCCACGCGGCTGCATCGCGCGGCCACCGACGCCGGGGTCGAGCCTGCGCTGCGGCGTGAGATCCAGGCCCACGTGGAGACGGCGCTGCATGCCGAGGCGCCGGATCTGCGCTACCAGGGGGCGCTCGCGCTGGTCGAGATTGCGGGTGAGGCGGCCGAGGACGCGCTCGTGGAGGCGCTCGCCCGCGAGGAGCTCCACGCGGTGCGCGAGGGGCTGGTCGAGGCGATCGCCTACCTCGATCCGCCGGGCCCACGCGCGTGCGAGGCCCTCGAGGCGCTCGTTGCGGGGCCCGAGGGGATGGAGACGCTGGGATTCGAAGCGGCGGTGACGCTGGCGGCCGCCCGCCGAGCGAGCGCGCGACCGCGGCTCTTGCAGGCGCTGGTGGTGCGAGCTCACCGCGATCGCGCGCTCGAGGCCCTGGCCGCGCTCGCGGGTGGGGGACCCGAAGAGATCGAGATCGTGCAGCGGCTGGCGCAGCGCTGGTGGCTCTCTTCGATCACCCGGGTGCGCGCTGCGTATGCGCTCGCCCGCATGGCGCCGGGTGGGGAGGATCCCGGCCGACGCCTGCTCGAGCGGCTGCGCTGGCACCCGCGCGCGGCCGTGCGCGAGGCGGTCCGCGATGCGTTCGCCAACCTCGAGCTGCTCGCTTCGCGCGATCGCGCAAATCACGCAACCCCGCCGCACTAGGGCGGGATCGAGCGACTCGGCGGGGGCGCTGGGCAACTCGCCCAATCGTACGGACCCGCCGGAAAGGCTCGCGTAGGGCGGTGTCCTACTCACCGATGCAGTTCCAGCGCGGGGTCAATCGTGCGTGGGTGATGGCGGCGACGTTGGTGGCCAGCGGCTGTGGAGGCGACGGCGGTCGTCCCGGCGGGGCGGGCAGCGGCATCGGCCTCCCCGGTCTCGACGGGGGCGACACCGAGGGCAACGACGGCGGGGGCATGACCGACGGCGGCACCGCGGAGGGCGGCGAGGGATCCGAGGGCGCGGACGGCGTGACCGACGGCAACCCAAAGTTCGATCTCGGCGGGAACGACGATGGCGTGCCCCCCGGCGAGATGGAGTGCGCGGCGGTGAGCGAGGCGGCCGAGCTCGTCCCGCTGCCCGCCGACATCATCTTCGTGGTGGACAACTCCGGCTCGATGAGCTTCGAGGCGGGGCAGATCCAAGCCCACATGAACGACTTCTCCAACCAGATCATCGCGAGCGGCATCGACGTGCACGTGGTGTTGGTCTCGAGCTACCCCAACCAGGGCAACGGGATCTGCATCGCCCCGCCGCTGGGGGGCGGCGGGTGCCCGCTGGCCGACAACAACCCGCCGACGTTCACCCACGTGAACCAGTCGGTGGGTAGCCACAACGCGTGGCAGATGGTGCTCAACACCCATGCACAGTGGGCGGGGGCGATCCGCGAGGAGGCGACCAAGCACATCGTGGTGGTGACCGACGACACCTCGAACATCACGTGGAATTCGTTCGATGCCCAGTTCCAGGCGCTCGATCCGAGCTATGCGGGCTATGTGCATCACTCGGTCGTCTGCCATTCGAACTGCCCGAGCGCGGCCGGCATCGGCAGCAACTACATCACGCTGTCCAACAACACCGGCGGGGTGGCGGCCGATCTGTGCGCCCAGGACTTCCAGGCCGTGTTCGACGTGCTCGTGACCGAGGTGATCGGCGGCAGCGCGCTCTCGTGCGAGTTCGAGATCCCCGCGCCGCCCGATGGCCTGGAGTTCGACCCCGACGAGGTCAACCTCGAGTTCGACGATGGGATGGGCGGCGTGCTCCCGATCGGTCGCGTGAATTCGGCCGCCGACTGCCCCAACGTGGTCGACGGCTGGCACTACGACAACCCGGCGGCCCCGACGATGATCGTGATGTGCCCGCAGACCTGCAACAAGATCCAGCTGGCGGAGGACGGGGCGATCGAGATCCAGTTCGGCTGCGCGACGATCCCGGCGGGGTGAGCAAGAGCCGTCGAGGAGGTGATGCTTGGCGGCTATTGGGGAGCTCGCCGCTGGGCTCGCACTTGGATCCCCTTGTCTTCCAGGCTCGAGCCCGTCCGCGAGCAGATCATGGCGTGTGGAGTCAGCCACCGCACCGCCTGTTTGAGTCGCTGCTTCCTGGCACCTCGGCGATTCTCCTGGCGTTGATCCAACGCGCGCGGGGGACCGCTCGCTCCCCGATCTTCCTCGAGCCACAAGATTACCGTCAGACGTGTGGACTGGCGAGCTCGGTCGCGAGCCGAACGAGCTTGGCGTCACCGCCGTTGCGAGCTGCAGCTGTGACCCCGGCAAGGGTGTCGCGAACCTTGTGCCCAACCTCGACGAACAGCTCCCCTCGTCGGATGCGGTCCTTGTTCTCGATTCTATGGCGTCGGAAGTCCTTGAGCTCGATCATGAGCAACTCACGACGGGCTTCGCTGAAAGCGAGCACGTCGACTGCCTTGCAGTCTCCGAGCTTGTGGATCCCATTGCGATAGGCGGGACAGTCGTCCCACTTGACTACGACGTCCCACTCGTCGCCGAGCACGACCTCGAGATCCTCTTCTACGATCGTCGCGGTCATCGGTCGGTCCTTCACCCAGCTTCGAAGGCCAGCTGCTCTTCGTCCTCATGAAAGCGCGCGAACTCATCGAGGATGGGATTGTGCGCGAGGGCGGCGAGCGTGTCCCCGTGCTCCACCTCGACGGGGGAGGCCGGCCCCCCTGGCCGAAGCAGCGAGAAGAACCGCATCTGAGTGTCCTTCGGCAGCTTCCCGTACTCGGCCAATACCGAGAGCCGGTGCGTGAGCAGGTAGTCGTGGGACGCTAGGATCACCTGTACACCGCCGCCGACCAGACCCACGAGGAACTGCACGACGTACTCGACGAGCCGCGGGTTGAGACTGGCTTCGGGCTCGTCCCAGAACAGAATACTGTCGCGGGTCAAGGCTCCCGTGTTGATGAGGTGGTAGAGCGAGGCGATCTTGCGAAGGCCTTCAGCGACGAGGTGCGCCTCCAAGTCGACAACGCCTTGCTTGAGATAGAAGCGTCCGTCGGTATTGGAGACCTCACCTCCGAGCACCTCACGAAGCGGCTCGAGCAGCGCTTGCGCACGCTCAGCTCTCTCTCCGCGCAGCGGTGTGGCGCTCAGCAACTTGCAGATGTCGTAGTAGGTCTCGTCGAACGCGAGCTCACGGCCTTCGTATGCGGCAACGAATCCCTCGTACATGGCGAACACCTCACGGCTCGGCACGAAGACCGCCGAGCCGGCGAACGCCCCCTCGTGGAAGAGATCCCCGATGGATTGAGGACCCCATGCAGCCCTCAGGTCGAAGTCACTCGCAAGCAGCTCCACTACTGCCTTCTTGCCGTCGGGCCCTCGTCTCACCAAACGACCAATCTCGCCATCCTTGGGTCGAAAGACTCCGCGCAGCTTCTCTTCGAGTCTAAACGAGCGCTGACTCGCGTCTTGCTTGCCGCCTTGGTGTTGCAGCGAGCGCAGCACGCTGTAGGCCGCCTTCATCGCGTGGGACTTGCCGGTCGCGTTCTCCCCGATGATCACGTTGAGCCCAGGGCAAAACTCGAACGTCGCGTCCTCGAACGCACCGAAGTCTCGCAGCCGCAAGGAATGAAGCGCCATCGTCGACGACGAGCCTAGCCCAGCGACGCCGACCCGGTCCATCCCAGCGCGTGCTAGCGTCGCCGCCGTGGGACGCCAACGCCCTTCTCCGCCGCGGATCCCGGGCCTGGTCGACGCGCACTGCCACCTCGACTACCCACCGATGGCCGACGACGTCGCAGCGACGCTGGCGGCCGCGCGTGCGATCGGAGTCGAGCAAGTGCTGCACGTGGGCTGCTCGCGCGAGAGCCAGCCGCGCGCGCTGGCGCTGGTCGATGCGCACGCGACCGTGTTCACCGCGATCGGCATCCACCCGCACGAGGCCAAGACCACCGACGCGACCGCGCTCGCGGAGCTCGAAGCGCGGCTGGCCCACCCCAAGGCGCTCGCGGTCGGTGAGACTGGGCTCGACTACCACTACAACCTGTCGACGCCGGCCGAGCAGCGCGCCTCGCTGGAGGCCCACGTGGCGCTGGCGCGGCGGCTGGGGCTGCCGATCGTGCTGCACATTCGCGAGGCCCACGACGAGGCGCTCGCGATCGTGCAGGCGGTGGGCCCCCGCGAGCGCGACCCCGGCATGGTGCACTGCTTCACGGCCGGCCCGCGCGAGGCCGAGGCGTGGCTCGCTCTGGGGTTTCACATCTCGTTCTCGGGCATCGCGACGTTCACCACGGCCGAGGAGATCCGCGAGGCGGTGCGCATCGTCCCCGACGATCGCATCCTGCTCGAGACCGATGCGCCCTACCTGGCGCCGGTGCCGATGCGCGGCGCGAAGAACGAGCCGGCCAACGTCGCGTTCACGTGCATGCGACTGGCGGAGGTTCGCGGGGTCGCCCCGCCCGCGCTCGCCTCCCAAGCCGCGACCAACACCCGGGCGCTGCTGGCCATGCCGCCCCTCGAAGCAGCTCCCAGCGCCCACTAGCGCGGCTCGGGCCGCGATGCCGCGCGTCAGCGTGGGTGGTCTCACGCGCTCGCGGCCTCCGCCGGGCCGCTCGCTTGACGCTCCGAGGCCCCTTGGCCATAGTCCCCCACCCCACGCGGCCGCCCGTTCGTCGCAATCCCGCGACGCCCGCTCGGTCCCCCGAAGCCTCTGGCCACCGCGCCACGCTTCGCCCTCGTACACGAAGGAACATCGCCATGAACGTCCAACCCGGACTCATCGCCAAGAAGCTGGGCATGACCCAGATCTTCCTCCCCGACGGCACCCGTCTCCCCGTGACCGTGCTGCTGGTCAAGGGCAACACCGTGACCGCGCACCGCACGATCGAGCGCGACGGCTACACCGCGCTGCAGGTTGGGTTCGTGGAGCAGAAGCCCTCGCGCATGACCAAGGCCGACCTCGGTCGCTTCAAGCAGGTCGAGGTCTCGCCCCGCAAGCACGTGCGAGAGTTCCGCGTCCCCGCAGACATGCTGGCCTCGTGCCCCGTCGGTCAAGACCTCACCTACGACCTGTTCCCCGAGGGGACCCCGGTCGACGTGTCCGGCACCAGCAAGGGCAAGGGCTTCCAGGGCGTGCTCAAGCGCCACCACATGAGCGGCAAGCCGGCCACCCACGGTGTCCACGAGTACTTCCGCCACGGTGGCTCGATCGGCTGCCGCCTCACCCCGGGCAAGGTCGCCAAGGGCAAGCGCATGGGCGGGCAGATGGGCAACGAGCGCAAGACCCAGCAGGGCCTGTCGATCGCCAAGGTGCTGCCCGAAGAGGGCGTGATCCTGGTGCGGGGCTCGATCCCCGGCGCCACCAACAGCATCGTCACCCTGCGCCGGTCGCAGAAGTCCACGGCCCGGGCCCAGCACGCGGCCCAGGCCAAGAAGTAGGCCCTCGGGGCCTCTTCGTGCCGCGGCCGGCATCCGGAGGCCCATGGCCCGCAAGCACTCCAAGCTCGCCGACCGCGGCGCCCGACACGACGCGGTCTATCGCCGCGCCAAGCAAGAGGGCTTCGCGGGGCGGGCCGTGTACAAGCTCGAGGAGCTCGACAAGCGCTTCAACCTGCTCGGCCCGCGCCGCCGCGTGCTCGATCTCGGGTGCTGGCCGGGCTCTTGGATGCAGTATGCGGCACGTCGCGTCGGCGAGGAGGGCCACGTCGTGGGCATCGATCTCGAGCCGGTGGAGCTGGCGCTGCCCTCGTGGTGCGAGGCGTTCGTCGGCAACGTGAACGAGCTCGATCCTCAGCAGCTGCTCGAGCGCTTCGGGCCGTTCGACGTGGTGATCTCGGACATGGCCCCCAACACGATCGGCGACACCAAGACCGACACGGTGCGCAGCGAGGCGCTGTTCGAGCGCGCGCTCGAGATCGCCGCCGTGGTGCTGCGCCCGGGCGGTCACTTCGCCGGCAAGGTGTTCCAAGGCGGCGGCTTCCCGCAGCTCGTGGAGCAGCTGCGCGCGCTGTTCTTGCAGAACAAGCCGTTCCATACCAAGGCCACGCGAGCGGGCAGCTCCGAGCACTACCTCGTGGGGCAAGGTCGCCGGCAGAGCCCGAGCTGACGGCCGAGCAAGGAGCGAGCGCATGTCGGACCTTGGCCTCGTGACGATAGCGACCGAGGATCTTCGCAAGCTCTTGCGCGCGGTCTTCAAGGGGCAGGTGGAGTGCCCGCTCACTCCGGCGGGGCTCGCCGCGATCGGTCTGCAGGATCCGTCGGAGACGTTGCTCGGCCACATGCGGGGGCTCGACGACAAGGCGGTGCACGCGGTGGTGGTCGCGGCGCTGGCCGAGCGCACCGCGACCGACGAGCAACGCATGCGACGAGTGCTCCGCTGAGGCGAGGCTCGACTTCGAACATGGTGGCTCGTGGAGCCCGAGCTCCACTTCGCGGTTGACACTGAACCTACGAACAGTATCATCAGCCCACCTTGGCTCTGGCGGCGCTACGCTTGCTTCCCACGGTCGCCTCGGCGGCCCCGGCTCTCGAGGAGGCAGCCCCTCTGCATGCGCTAGTGCCCCCGGGTCGGCTGGTGGAGCTGTCCACGCCGCTCGAGGGGGCGGGCGCCCGCACCAGCACCGCGGTGGCGCTCCTGCGTCGAGCCCAGCGCGAGGGTGAGACCACCGCGTGGATCCAGCCGACCGGCGGCATGCTCTACCCGCCCGATCTCCACGAAGGTGGGATCGATCTCGAGGCGCTGGTCGTCGTGCACGTGCCGGTGACCGAGGGCATGGCGGGCTTGGGCAAGGCGGCCGAGATGCTGCTGCGCTCGGGTGCGTTCGGCTTGGTGGTGGTCGACCTCGGCGCGCTCGAGTCTGCACCGCATGCCACAGCCAAGCGCACCGCAGCCAAGCGCGCCGCACCCAAGCGCACCGCGTGGCAGGGTCGCCTGCTCGGGCTGGCGCGACAGCACGAGGTCCGCGTGCTCCTGCTGACCGACAAGCCTTCCGATGCCGACTCGCTGGGCCCCTTGATCGGGCTGCGGGTCGAGCCCCGCCGCAGCGCTCGAGACGATGGCTCGTTTTGCGTCGAGCACCACGTGCTCAAGAACAAGTCCGGTGCTCCGGTGAACCCAGCCACCGAGCGCTTCGTGGGCGCTCCCGGCCTGCGCATTCCTTCATGAGAGACATCGGGCCCCCGCGAGGCGGGGCCCGAGGCGGCCTCCACCGACGGGCCCCCCAACGCACGACGAAACGGCACTCATAGCCGAAGCGAAGGGGAAGGCACGCACGCCGGAGAACGCCTCGGGCTCCGCTCGCGGGGGCTACGATCTACGATCTGCGATCCAGCGCCACCAGGTGCTCGCGGCGTGGCGCCCCGCCCTCCCAGTCGGGTCGACGCTGGCTGGCCGAGGCCACGACCTCGAGCCCCGCCCGCCCCGCGAGCACCTCGAGCTGGCGATCGGCCGCAATCCGGCGACCGCCCACCTCGGCATCCCCCACCAGCAACACCACGCGGCCCCGCGGCGAGAGCACCCCGCAGATCGAGCGCAGCACGCTGTGCACCTCTTGCTCCCAGCGCTGCACCGCATCACGACCCTGCGAGAGGTTGCGCCGCGCCCCGAGCTCGGCCTTTCGCATCGCGTCGAGCGAGAGGTTCAGCCACGGATAGCGCCGCGCGTGATGCTCGACGTAGTCGTAGGTTCCGCCGTAGGGCGGCGAGCTCAGCACGAGATCGAAGCGCCAGCGCCCCACGATCTCCGCGAGCTGGCGGGCGTCGCCCTCGAACAGCCCCGCCGTAGACCCATCGGGGGGCGCTTGCGCGGCGAGCTCGTCCCAGCGCCGCAGCAGCTCCTCGACCTTGCGGGCAAAGAAGCTGGTCACCACCTTCTTGCCGATGCGCTTGTCGACCAAGCGCTCGCTGGTCTCGGCGCGCTGCCGCGAGAACTTGACCACGATCGAGGAGAACACCACCTCGAGCGCGCGACGTTCGAACCCGGGGGGCAAGGCCCCGAGCTCGGCGTGCAGCCCGGCGAGCTCGAGCAGCACGTGCGGCTGGTACCACTGGCGCTCGGGGGCCGACAGCGGAGCCCGCACCCGCTCGCGCCGATCCACGCGATCGAGCGAGGCCTCGACCACGTGCATCGCCTGCGCAGCCACGCGCTGGCGCTGCGCCTCGCTCGTGCGCGCGCACTTGACCTCGGCGATCCGCAGCGCCAGCGGGTTCAGGTCCACGCCGCACGCTCGCACCCCGAGGCGCCGCGCCTCCACCAGCACCGTGCCGCTGCCGCAGAACGGGTCGAGCACGCGCGTGCGCGGCTCGGCCCACGCCTGCAGCACGCTGCGTGCGATCGCGTGGTGCATCCGCGCCGGGTAGGCGTGCACGCCGTGGGTCAGCGGATCGCGCTCGGCCTGGTCGACCGACTCGAGCGCGCGGGCCAGCACCTGCGCCACCTCGAGATCGCCGCGACACTGCGCCGGGCCGCCCTGATGCTCGAGCGCGCGACGCCGAGGATCCGCTCCAGCCGCTGGGTTCGAGGTAGGCATGGGCTATGGGATCCCGTCGGAGGGCAGCTCGTGGCCCAGCTCCGCGGCGAGTCGTCGCGCGGCCTCATCGACCACGCTCATCGTGATGCCCTGGCCGCCGTGACGCAGCGCGAGCAGCTCGGCGACCACGCTCACCGCGATCTCACCCGGCGTGCGCCCACCGAGCGCGAGCCCCATCGGGGCCCGCACGCGCGAGAGGTCGGGCCACGGCCGTCCCAGCTGCAGCTCGCGCCGCAGGATCCGGCCGAGCACCGTGTGCACCTTGCGACGGCTGCCGATCATGCCCAGGTAGCGATGCGGTCGCCGCAGCAGGTGGGCCAGCGCCTGCTCGTCGCGCGCATGATCGCGGGTGGTGATGACCACGTAGTCGCGATCGTCGAGATCGGGCAGCGCCGCGTCGAGCTCGTCCACGTCGTACGAGCCGGTCACCGCGTCGGCGTAGGCGGGGTTGTCGAGCAGCTCCTCGCGATCGTCGAGCACGTGCACGGCGAAGCCCGCGGCCTGGGCCACCGGGGTCAGGGCCTGGGCCACGTGCCCCGCCCCCAGGATCATGAGCCTCACTTGCGGCTGCAGCATCTCCACGAATACCTCCATGCTCCCCCCGCAGCACATCGCCAGATCGCGCACGAGCTGCGCATCGACGCGCCGCGGCTTGCCGTCGCGCAGCACCCCGCGACACCCGGCCAGCACCTCGGCCTCGATCGCGCCGCCGCCCACCGTACCCACGATCTCGCCGTCTTCGTGCAGCAGCAGTCGCGCGCCGAGGACCTGCGGCGCCGAGCCATGGCGGCCCACCACCGTGGCGAGCGCGGCCCGACCCCGCCTGCCCTCGAGCACGGCCACCACCTCGCGCGCCACGTCGAGCGCGCCCGCGCCTCCGCGCAGTGGCTTGGGTCCCGGGGTGGGCGCACCGGGGGGCGGCTCGGGGGGCGGGGAAACGTCGTGCACGAGCGCGCAGTCTAGCAAACCTACCCCTCGGGGTCGTCGGGGTCGTCGGGGGCCGGCTCGCTCTCGGGCACCGGGGTGAGCGGATCGTCGAGCACCCCTCGTGCGCCCTTGCTGCGCGCCAGCTCGCGGCGCAGCTCGATCGCACGCACGAACGCCAGCACGCTCGGCGTGAAGCCGTAGGCGAGGTTGGCCACGAGGATGATGCCGACCGCGATCTTCAGCTCGAACAAGCGGATGCCGATCAGCAGCACCAAGATGTAGAGCGTGGCCCCGAACAGCGCACGGCGCCGCGCTCGGCCGCCGCGCCGCCGCCGTCGCAGCGAGACCCAGCCCTCCACCACGCGACCGAGGTGCCGATAGTCGGTGGAGAACGCGACCATCTGCGCGCACGCGATGCCCACCATCAGGCCCACGATCGCCGGCTCGTTGCCGAACACCACGATCGAGGACATCGTGGTGAGCCCGCCCATCGGGCTCGGCACCCCGCGGAAGAAGTTGGGGTCGCTCGACGACTTCATCAGCGTGAAGAACACCAGGCGACTGACCACGAACAGGCCGTAGAACACGCCCAGCACCACCCCCGAGACCCCCGGGAGCAAGAACCACAGCGCGACCGCGGGGGCCACCCCGTAGTTGACCCCGTCGGCCACGTCGTCGGAGTACACGCCGATGCGGGTGCCGCCCCAGCGCCGTGCCGCCGCGCCATCGAAGCCGTCGAAGCCCGCCCCCACCAGCACGAACAGCAAGCCGATCTCGAAGCGCTGCTGGGTGGAGAACCAGATCGCGAACGCCCCGCACAGCAGGTTCGCGCCCGAGAGCGCATCGGCGATGAAGCGCTTCTGCAGCAGGCCCATCGCGTAGAGCGCCACGATGCTCGACAGCGCCGTGCTCGCCCACAGCACCGCCTCGGCCGTGCGCGGCGTGTCGACCCGCGGAGCCCAGCCCTGGCTCAGCCCGAACACCGCGATCACGGCGGCGTAGCTCACCGCTTGGCCCACGCGGCTGCCCGCCGCGTCGCGCCCGGCCACGTAGAGCACCAACAGCAGCAGCTCTACCGCGACCTTGGCCACGAGCAGCGGCATCGGCAGCAGCTCGAGCACCAGCGGCGCCACCACCAGCAAGAGCGGCAGATCGGTGAGGCCATCGATCAGCCGCTGCACGCCGGTCGCGGTCACGCGCCGCCGCGCGACGAGCCCGTGCAGATAGTCGAGCACGAAGAAGGCGACCAGCAGGCCGCCCACCAGCGACGGGATCTGCGGCAGCACGTGGACCTGCCGCAGCGCCAGCAGCAGCAGCGGCACCACCACGAGCAGCTTGAGCGCCGGAGCCAGGCGCAGCCACGGCAGCAGCCGCTCGATGAGGCGCTCCCCGAAGGCGAGCAACCACACGGGCGGCTTGGGGACGCGCCGGCGCGGGGCCACGGGACGTGCGTCGGAGGGCGGCGTCGACACGCGTGCCCAGTGTGAAGCATGGGCCGCCGCGGCGCCCCCTCGGCGGCCGGCTCACCCCAGGGATTCGAAGATCGCGAGGATCACGCAGCTCGATCTTCTTATCACTGGTGATATGTTCAGTGTCCTCCATGCTCGGATCCCCGGATAGGGCCGCCTGCGTCGACGTGCCTGCCCTGCCCCTGCAGCTGCTGCGACGGCGCGAGCCCAGCCTTACCGACGCACCGTTGGTCGTGGTGGCCGACGATCGCCCGCAGGCCGAGGTGCTGTGGGTCGACGAGCTCGGCCAGCGCAGCCGCATTCGTCCCGGCATGAGCTACGCCGCCGCGCAGAGCCTCGACTCCCGCGTGCAGGCCGGCGTGGTCTCTCCCGAGGAGATCGACGAGGCCATCGAGCGCATCGTGGAGCGGCTGTCGAGCTTCTCGCCGCGGGTCGAGGCCGCCCCGCGCGCCAAGACCCCGCAGGAGCAAGTCGAAGGCGCCCCCGGCGTGTTCTGGCTGGACCCCTCGGGGATGGTCCCGCTGTTCACCAGCTTCGAGCACTGGGGCCACGGGGTCCGCGGAGCGCTCGAGGCCCTGGGCCTGCACGCCAACGTGGTGGTCGGCTTCCACCGCTTTCGCTGCTACGCGCTCGCGCGGGTGCGTCGCGGCGTGTGGGTGCTCGACGATCCGGGGGAGGAATCCAAGGCCGCGGGCACGGTGCCGCTCGGGCGCCTGGCCGTGCCCGCCAAGCTGCGCGACGGGCTCGATCGCCTCGAGGTGCGCACGCTGGGTCAGCTGCTGGGCCTGCCCGCCGCCGATCTGCGCGCCCGCTTCGGTGAAGCGGCGGCCCACCTGCATGCGTGTGGCAGCGATGGCTGGGCTCCGCTACGTCCGCGCGCGCTCATCGAGCCCGTGCGCGCCGACAAGCCGATCGAGCCGCCCGACGACGATCGCACGCGGCTGCTGTTCCTGTGCAAGAACATGCTGCACGACCTCATGGTCGAGCTCGCCGAGCGCGGCCAGGCCATGTCGGCGCTGCGGCTGCGGCTACGCCTCGATCACGACGCCCCGCACGACGAGCGCCTCGAGCCCGCCCGCCCCACGCTCGACGAGCCCATGGTGATCGATCTGGTGCGCTTGCGCCTCGATGCCGCCACGCTCCGCGCTCCGGTCGAGGCGATCGAGCTCGAGCTCGAGGGCGTTGCGGCCCCGCCCGGGCAGCTCGCCATGTTCCGCACGCAGGCTCGCCGCGACCTCGACGCGGCCGAGCGCGCGCTGGCCCGCCTGCGCGCGTGGCTGGGCCCCGAGGCGGTCACCCGCGCCGAGCTGCGGCCCGCGCACCTGCCCGAGGCTCGCTTCGCGTGGGCGCCCATCGCCACCATCGGCTTCCCCCGGCCCGAGGTCGTCGGCGGCTCGCTCGAGCAAGAGGCGCCGCCCGCTGCGCCGCTCCAGCGCCGCCTCCTGCCCCGACCGCAGCGGCTGCCCGCCCCGCCCGAGGTCTCGTCCACCGACGGTCTACGCCTTGCGGCTACACGCCCGTGGCTGCCCAACCACGGCCCCATCAAGTCGATGCAGGGCCCCTACCGCAAGAGCGGTGGGTGGTGGGTCCGCTCGGTCGAGCGCGACTATTACTTCGTAGAGACCGAGGCCGGTACGCTCTTGTGGGTGTTCTACGATCGGGTGCGGCAGGGCTGGTATCTGCAGGGCTGGGTGGACTAGCCTCATCGTGTCCATGGTCACCCGCAAGCTCACGGTGGAGACCCGCAGCGCCGCGCTCTCCGATGCCTCGACGATGTCGCGGCTGACCCTGCAGCTCGGCTACGACTGCACCGAGATCGCCATGCGACAGCGCCTCATCCGGCTGCGCGAGGACCCCGACAACGCGATCTTCGTGGCCGCGCTCGACGGTCAGGAGATCGTGGGCTGGGTGCACGTGCAGCTGCGCCGGATGCTGTGGTGCGATCCGTTCGCCGAGATCGTGGGCTTGGTCATCACCACCCACCACCGGCGCCTCGGGGTCGGCCGAGCCCTCGCCGACCGCGCCATCGCGTGGGGCGAGGCCCACCAGATCGCCGACGTCCGCGCCCGCGCCCAAGAGCACCGCGAGGACGCGCAGGCCTTCTACGAGGCGCTGGGCTTCGCGCTGTTCAAGGAGCAGCAGGTCTACCGCCGGCTCGCCACCGAGCCCATCGACCCCGGTGGCTCGCCCACGCTCGTCGACTGACGACGCGTGGGGGTGATAACGTGCCGGCATGCGTCGCGGGCTCTCTTGCATGGTGTTGTGCGCGGGCCTGTCCTTCGCATGCGGCGACGATCAACCGCTCGTGCCCGCCGAGGGCTCCGGCGACGACACGGGGCTCACCACCAGCTCCGGCACCACCGCCGTCGCCGACGACACCAGCGCGAGCACCAGCAGCTCGGACGGCGGCCCCCTCGACACCACGGGCCCCGAGCCCGCGCCGCTCGGCTATGCCCGGGGCATTCGCCTCGATCACGTCACCGCCAACCAGGGGGTGCAGGTCGAGCTCGTTCGCGATGGCCTCGAGGTCAGCGCCCGCGATCAGAGCGCACGCCTCGTGTCCGGCCGCACCACCTTGCTGCGCGCATTCTGGACGCTCCACGCCGAGTTCACGCCGCGCCAGATCATCGGGCGCCTCGTGGCCGACTACCCCGACGGCACCCAGCTCGTGCAAGACTTCCCCCTGCTCGTCGAGGGCGACAGCAGCGACGGCGGGGCCTCGTTCCAGTGGCTGCTGCAGCCCGAGCAGGTCGTCCCCGGGATTCAGTACCGCGTGCGCCTGCTCGAGCCCGATCCCGAGCTCGCCAGCGGCGACGTCTCCGAGCCGCCGCCGATCCTGCCCCTGCCCGGCCGCGGCACGCTCGGCCTCTACGACGCGCCGCTGCAGCTGCGCGTCGAGCTGATCCCCGTGCTCCACCAATTCGAAGGCGAGGAGTGCATGCCCAACATCGCCGACGAAGACGTGCAGGCGATGCGCGAGGAGCTCGAGCAGAACAACGCGGTGCAAGCGGCCATCCTCACCGTCGGCGAGCCGATGCCCTACCTCGAGCCCATCGGCACCAGCGGCACCGGCTTTGGTCCCGTGCTCTCCGCCTTGGCCCAGCGCCGGGCCAGCGACGCGCCCGCGCCCAACCTCTACTACTACGGTCTGCTCGATCCCTGCGACGGCTACCCGCCGGGCCTGCTCGGCCAAGCGATCGGGATCCCGCCCATGCCCACCATGGAGCTCGCCCAGCAGCGCATCGCCACCGGCCGCTGGTCGGGCAGCGGCGCGGCGGCGGCCGAGACCTTCGTGCACGAGATCGGGCACACCCAGGGCCGCTACCACGTGCTGTGCAGCGGCGGCGAGGCGGGGGCCGATCAGGCCTATCCCCACCCGCAGGGCCGCATCGGCGTGTGGGGCTTTGGCATTCACGACTTCCAGCTGCGCTCGCCCACCGGCAGCCGCGACTACATGACCTACTGCAGCAACGAGTGGGTCTCCGACTACGGCTGGGAGCAGACGCTCGACATCATCGAGGTGCTCACCAGCTGGGACGCCGGCGCGAGCACGGGCGACGGCCACGGCAACGGCGTGCTGATGGGAGCGCTCTACTCCGACGGCAGCGAAGAGTGGTGGACCGCAGCGGGCGGGCTGCCGCCGCAGCTGGCCACGCCGGGCGCGGCGATCCACGTGCGGGGCGAGCACGGCTCCAGCACGCTGCCCGCATGGATCTACGAGCGTCCCGACGGCGACACGATCCAGGTGATCGCACCGCGCCCCGCCGAGCTCGAGCGCATCACCGGCCTCGCGCTCCAGCAGCCCGATCGACTCGCTCCCTCTTCGATCGACCACGCCCGCGTGCTCGACCTGTTCTCGAGCCGCTGAGCCCGGCGCTCCCGTGCACTCAGTCGCGGAAGCTACCCAGCCACAGCCCCGTCTCGTCGGCCGAGCTCTGCAGGCCCGTGACCACCGCGCTGCCATCGCTGGCCGCCGTGACCGCAAAGCCGCGCAGCGACGGTGACAGCAGCCCGCGAAAGCTAGCCTGCTGCAGCACCTGACAGCGCGGGCTTGCATCGGCCCCGAGCCTCGTCACCCAGGTCTCCCACCACGCGCCGCCGGCGAGGCGCTGATCATTGAAGTAGCGGCCTTGGACCACCAGCTCTTCACCGCTGGCCGCCAATCCCTCGACCAACCAGTCGCTGCCCGCCCCGGGCACCTCGAAGTCCGAGCGCTGCCGCGACCAGACCTCTTGGCCGTCGGCATCGACCTCGTAGATCCAAAAATCGGTGGTCGCTCCGCTCGAGCGCAGCACCGACATCACCGGCAAGCCCGCGGCGCTCACCGTCAGCGGGCCCAGCTGGAACGTCTGCCCCGTCCCCGGGATCGTCGGCTGGAAGATCCACTGCGCGGGCCCGCCATCTGCCCCAAAGCGCAGCAGCCCGCCGCGCTGGGTCTGGAAGTCGTCGTAGATCCGCGCCAGCACGTAGATCGAGCCGTCTGGCGCAATCGCCACGGGGCCGCCATCGTCGGTGGAGAACGTCCCCGAGCCCACGCCCGAGTAGGTCTGCGTCCACACCTCGCCGCCATCGAGCGCATCGAGCTTGCGCAGCCACACGTCGTCGTCGCCATCGCCGACCCGCACCTGACCCGAGACCACCGGCTGACCATCGGGGCCCACCGCGATCCCGAACGCACTCTCGTCCTCCCCCAAGAACGCGCCGTCGAAGTCGTGCACCCATGTGGTCGCCCCGTTGGCTGCCGCCAGCTTGGTCACTTGGATCGCGGTGCCGCCGTCCGCCGCATCGAGGGTCGCCGCCACGTACACGTCACCGGCCCCGTCCACCGCCACCCCCGCGGAGTAGGCATCGCCGTCCGGCGTGCCCAGGATCTGCTCCCACACCATGCCGCCGGTCGGGTCGTAGGACTGCACGAGCACCGTGTCGTCGCCCTCGATCACGCTGCCGTCCATCGCCACCGTGATCTCGCGCAGCCGCCCCGCCACCACGATCTGGTCGTCGGCATCGCGCGTCACCGCGAGGCCCTCGATCTCCGAGTCGAGCGTGGGCCCGAGCGTCAGCGTGGACCACTGCAGCCCGCACGGCACCTGACACGCGCTGTTGCAGGCGTCGTCCTCGATCGCGTTGGCGTCGTCACACTCCTCGTCGTCCTCCACGTACCCGTTGCCGCACGCGGGCGTGGGGGGCTCGAAGCCGGTGTCGGCCGTGGTCGCTTCGCTCCCGGTCATCGTCGTCGTCGAGGGACCGGTGCTCTCGTCCGCCACGCTCGTGCTCGGACCCGACGTGGTGAGTCCGCCTTCGCTGGTGCCCGAGGATCCCTCGAGCGGGGTCACGGCTGCATCGTCACCGCAGGCGCCGAGCAGGAGGGGCAGCAGCGAACGACGGATGCGAACAGACCAAGGCACGGGGGGGGATCATGTCGTTCCGATGCGAGCGCGGTCAAAAGCGCACTAGGCGCTCCGAGGAGCCACGCGCGCGAACCCGGGGAAACCCCCGGTGACGCGCATCACCACCAGGGTCGCTCCCCCGTGCCGTGGGCGGGGAGGCCCGCTACCGACAGCAATGCCGCGGTGACATCGTGTCCAGGCGATGATGGGGTGGAAGACTGGACTCGTGGGGTGGACGCTGCTGGTCGCTTCGCTGGGCCTGTGGCCGCAGCGAGCCCAGGCCGGGCGCTTGGACTCGGTGCGCAGCGAGGTGAGCGGAAGCAGCGACTCGAGCAGTAGCTCGAGCGACTCGAGCAGCAGCTACGACAGCGACTCGAGCAGCGACGACAGCGACTCGAGCGGCAGCTGCTGCACGAGCAGCAGCGCGGGCGGATCGAGCGACGGCTTCGTCACCCGGCCCGGGCTCCGCTACCGCCACTACCCCTACGAGGGCGGATCGACGAACTACATGTTCACGCCGCGACCCACCGACACCCGCGCCCGCAAGCGCGCGGCACAGGTCTGGGGCGAGGGGGCCTGGCAGGGCCGCGGGCTGTGGCGCAGCGCCGGCGGGCTGCGCATCGACGGCCAGTTCCTCGGCTTCGATGGCGATCTCTCCTACTACCTCGAGCCCGCGGCCAACGACGCGCTCTACCTCGGTACCGCCAACCTCAACCTGATTCCCCTGCGAACGAACCGCGGGATCCTGCGCTTGGGCGGGGGGCTCAACACGATGATCGACGGGCGGGTCCCCGCCGAAGGGCATCGTGAGTACGCACTCGGGTGGAACGTCACGAGTAGCTTGGACCTGTTCCCCGCCTGGCCGGTGGTGATCTCGGCCCGCGGCGACGTCGGCCGGCTCTACAACGCGTGGATGGGCCGCGCTCGCGCCTCCGTGGGCGTGATGCTGTGGCGCATGGAGATCTTCGGCGGCTACGAGCACACCCAGGTCGGCCGCGTGGGCCTGGGTGGCCCCATGGTCGGCGTTCGCCTGTGGCTCTAGCTGCGAGCTGCAACCGCCCGCCGCTCGCCCCGTCAGTGGGGACGATGACCGCGGTGCTCCAGCGAATCTCCACTCTGCCCCGTGGGCTGATGACCGCGGCCGTCGTTGCGGCCGCTGCTACGGCGCTCGTGGCCGTCTGCGGGATGGTCGTGTGGATGATCCTCAGCCCGCGTCGCGGCCCGGCTCGCAGCTAGAACACCGCTCGAAATCAGTGCACCGCAGCTCTCGCGATTGTCCTACCCTCGAAGCGGGGGCTTGGGCGAAGCGCGATTGCGCGCGGGCCGGTCCTCGACGATGCCGTCAGGACCGACCATGCCGCTGCCACACCCTCGATTCCACCCCTCCTGGCCGGGCCTGCTCGGCGCCGCGCTCCTGCTGGTGGGCTGCCCCAGCGATCCGCTGGAGGTCCATGGCTCCGGGTCCTCCACGAGCGGCACCTCGACCGGATCGGATCCCTCCGCGACCAGCAAGGGCACGGCCCCCGCCGGCTCGACCAGCAGCGGCGGCCTCGATGGCACCGACCACGGCGGCGATCCGATGGACTGCTGCGCCGCCCACCCCGAGGCCGGCTGCGGGGACAATGAGGTCGCGGCATGCGTGTGCAAGCAAGAGGCGTCATGCTGCGCATTCGCCTGGGACGTCACGTGCGTGGAGCTGGCCGACCAGTGCGGTGGCTGTGACCCCGCCACCGGCGACGGCACCACCAGCGGCTCCACCGGCGGCGGCCCCATGGACGTGTGCTGCGAGCCCTCCAACCAGCCGGGGTGCGCCGAGGATCTAGAGCTCGAGGCCTGCGTGTGTGCCCTCGATGAGTTCTGCTGCGCCAACGAGTGGGACGGCCAGTGCGTCGACGCGGCGC